>NZ_MUYZ01000013.1:0-52531 GCF_003013775.1 Micromonospora sp. MH33 | reverse complement strand
GCCGGCCGGGCGCTGGCCCACCAGCAGGCCGGCCCCGTCGGGCGGCTGCGGCAGCGGCTCGCCGCAGCGGTCGCCCCGCTGGCACCGGCCGCCGGTCGATGGCTCGACGAAGCGCCGTACGGCCCGCGCCGCACCGGCCCTTCCGGACGTTACTGAAACGAAAGGAGTGATCGACATGACCGAAGACCTGAAAGCCCGCTACCGACGGTATCTGGAGCAGGCGTGGACAGCCGACGGGGAGCGGCTCGACGCGCTCGCCGCGGAGCTGGTCACCCCGGACTTCGTCATCCACCAGGCCCGCTCCGACGGCGCGCCGGCCGAGCAGGTCCGCGGCCCGGCGGCCCTGGCACAGCTGATCCGGGAGAGCTGCTCCCTGTTCCGCGACGTGTCCACCGTCATCGAGGTCGGCCCCATGGTGGACGGGGATCTGGTTGCCGCGCACTGGCGGTTCCACGGCACGTACGCCGGCGGCCTGCCCGGCGCGACCGCCGAGCCGGGTACGAAGGTGCAGTTCGCCGGCACCGACATCCTGCGCAGCAGCGGCGACCGATTCGCCGAGTACTGGGTGGTCTCCGAGGGGATGAGCCTGATGGCACAGCTCGGGGTCGGCCACGGCTGACCGTACCCGGGCGGGCCCGGTCGCCGGACGGGCCCGCCCCACCGGGATCAGCCGGTGACCAGCGCGGCGACCTCCCGCGCGCAGCCCCAGGAGAGGGTGACACCGACCGCACCGTGGCCGTAGTTGTGCACGCACCGGGCACCGCCCAGGGGCTCCTCCTCCAGCCGCACCGACGGCCGGACCGGACGGAAGCCGACCTCGTGGCGCAGCACCCGGGCACCGGCCAGACGAGGCTCGACCTCGGCGCAGCGGGCCAGGATCCGCTCCGCCAGCGCCGGGTCCGGCGTCGGGTCCCGATTATCGGGCAGGGCCACCCCGCCCAGCACCACCCGGTCGCCATGGGGGAAGAAACAGCACCAGTGTTCGGCGGCGCCCCCCTCGTAGAAGAACTCCGTCAGGCCGGGGTTCGCCACCAGCACGTGCTGCCCCTTCACCGGGCGGACGCTGTCGTCACCGGCCAGCCCGGCGGCGGCCACCCCGGTGCAGTTGACCACCACCGGCGCCTCGGCGGCGGCATCAGCCAGCGCGGTCACCGGCCGCACCTGCACCTGCCCGCCTGCCGCGCGCAGCCGGTCCGTCAGGTACGCCAGGTAGCGCGGCATGTCGGCGAACGGCAGCTCGGCCCAGAACCCGCTGCGGTAGCCGGCCCGCTCCCGCTCGGTGCACGGCGCGAACCCGGCCAGCCCAGCCGCCCACGGTGGCGGCGCGTCGCCCAAGTCGCTGACCAGCCGGCCCCGCCTGATGCGCACCCCCGAGCGGGGATCCTCGGCGAGAGCGGCGAACTCGGCCTCGCCGGCCCGGCTCCACCGGGTGGCCGGGTCGTCCGGGCCGGTGATCGTCGGTCCGCACATGGCGCCAGCCACCGCCGAGGTGGTCCGCTCGACCGGATCGGCGGTCCGGACCAGCACCGCCAGGCCGGCCTCAGCCAGGCAGACGGCGGTGGTGAGGCCGATGACGCCGCCACCGACGACGACGGCGTCGGGACGGGCCGTACGTTGCGTCAGATCTGCACCCATCCCGACAGTGCAGCACAGCGGGAAACGGTGTGCAGCGCACGCGCCGATGAGGCGTACGACGGGCCCTGGGATGATCGAAGCCCGTGTGTGCGGTTGGTTAGCATGCCCGGCGATGATGTTTCTTCTTCGCTCCCTGCGGCTACGCCGCGCCGCCCGTAGGCACTTCGGCTGGCAGAAGCTGCGCCCCACCCAGATGCGCGCGATGCGCACGCTGCTGGCCGGCCGTGACACGCTGGTCGTGCTGCCCACCGGGGGCGGAAAATCTGCTGTGTATCAGGTCCCCGCCACCCTGTTGCGCGGCCCCACGGTAGTGATCTCACCGCTGCTGGCATTGCAGCAGGATCAGATCGCCAACCTCAACGAACGGGGTGATCCGGCGTTGCGGGCGGTTCGGATCAGCTCCGCGGAGAGCCCGAGCAAGCAGGCGGCGGCGCTGGCCGAGCTGCGCTCGGGTGCCGCGAAGTTCCTGTTCATCACGCCCGAGCAGCTCAGCTCGCCGGAGCGGCTGGCCGAGGTCCGCGCGCTGCGTCCGGCGCTGGTGGCGGTTGACGAGGCGCACTGCATTTCGTCGTGGGGCCACGATTTCCGCCCTGACTACCTCACCCTCGGCCACCTCATCCGCGACCTGGGCCGCCCGCCGGTGGTGGCGCTGACCGCCACGGCCTCGCCGCCGGTGCGCGAAGACATCACCGCGCGGCTCGGCATGCGCAAACCGCGGCTGGTTCTATCCGGATTGGACCGGCCGAACCTTTTCGTCGCCGCCGCGCATTGTCCCAGCGAGGATTACCGCTGGCGGAGGCTGCTTACTCTGCTCAAGGAGGCCGACCCGCCCGGCATCGTGTACGTGCCGACCCGGCGTGCCGCCGAGGACCTCGCGCAACGGCTGTCCGACGCGGGTCTTCCCGCGCAGGCCTACCACGGCGGCATGACGGCCGGGACGCGTCACCGTCGCCACGAAGACTTCCTCGCTGACCGGGTGCCGATCATGGTCGCCACCTCGGCGTTCGGCATGGGCATCGACAAGCGAAACATTCGCTGGGTGGCGCATGTGGCGCTGCCCGATTCACCGGACAGCTACCTGCAGGAAATCGGGCGCGCAGGGCGCGATGGCGAGCCGGCCCGGACGTTGCTGCTCTACCGGGCCGAGGACGTTGCCCTACAACGCTTCTTCACCGGCGGCGCGCCTGACCTGCAGGAGCTGCGAACGGTCGCCGCCGCCCTGTACCGCGGCCCGGTGACCCGCACCGCTCTGGCAAGGGCTACCGGCTTGGGCCCCCGCAAGGTCGCCAGTCACGTCAGTCTGCTCGAGCAGGTCGGCGCGGTAGCGACGGGGCCCAAGGGCGAGCTCAGCGTCGCGCGGTATGCGCCCCTGCCCGACCAGGCGGCTCGGGAGGCGCTGGCCGAGTACGCCTGCTATCAGGCCGGGCAGCGTTCCCGCACCGACATGATGCGCCGCTTCGCCGAGAGCCCGGGCTGCCGGATGCAGTCGCTGCTGGGCTACTTCGGAGAGCAGTTGAGCCGCCCATGCGGGCACTGCGACAACTGCCACGGTGGCACCTCGGAGGTGCTCCCGGACGACGGGCCGTACCCACTGCACAGCACCGTGCGGCACGCCAAATGGGGATCAGGCATGGTCCTCGGCTACGAAAGGGACCGCATGACTGTGCTCTTCGACGACGTCGGCTACAAGACCCTGTCAGTCTCCGTCGTGCAAGCACAGAATCTGCTGGCACTCGAGACGAACCGCCGCTGACCGGCGAACCTCTTCGCCCGCCACCGATGGCGCAGCTATCACTACACGAAGGAGGTGCCCGCGCCAACGGCCGGCGGTTGTCGGAGGCCGCCGCGAGCCGACGGTACCGACGTGATCTTGCGGGACGTGGGGCAAGGCGCAGATTAGCGCGCCACCTGTCCGACCTGCGCCGTCAGTTTCGAGACCTCGGATTCTTGGCAACATGGACATCGCCGCTCAGTCGAACCGCGAGACGACTCGACACGCCGAAAGGCGAGTGGTCTTTGTGTTGGCGCGGCCGTGACACCATTACCTCCGTCGTCCGTCGTCCGTCGCATCGGCACGGCTCGTCAAGGGTTTCGGTGGAGCCGCAATGGCCGGGCTGACAGGGGGCAGGATGCCGGGTACCACGCCGCTGAGTTCGCATGATCCGCGCACGGCGGGCCCCTACCAGCTGATCGGGCGGCTGGGTGCGGGCGGCCAGGGCGTCGTCTACCTGGGCAGAGACGGGAACGGTAACCGGGTGGCAGTCAAGATGATCAATGTTGACCTGCGGCAGAGCCCCCGGATCAAATCTCAGTTCGCGAAGGAGATCGACGCCGCGCGACGGGTCGCCCCCTTCTGTACGGCTCAGATCCTGTTCGCCGAGGTAGACGCGGACCCCCCGTACGTGGTCAGCGAGTTCATCGAGGGCCCGACCCTGCAGCGGCACGTCCGTGAGCAGGGTCCGATCTCCGGGAACGCGTTGCACCGACTGGCCGTGGGCACCGCCACTGCGCTGACCGCGATCCACCAGTCCGACGTGGTTCATCGCGACCTGAAGCCGGACAACGTCATTCTCGGGCAGGACGGTCCACGCGTGATCGACTTCGGCATCGCCCGCGCGCTCGACGTCACCGAGACGATGACCAGGCAGGTCATGGGAACGGCGCCATACATGGCACCGGAGCGGTTCCATAACCGCCGGGTGGGCCCGGCCTGTGACGTGTTCGCGTGGGCGGCGACCATCGCCTTCGCGGCCGCGGGCCGGCCACCGTTCGGCAACGATTCGATCGTCGCGGTGATGAACCGCGTCCTGCACGAGCCACCGGACCTGCATGGCCTCTCCGACGCGCTGGACGACCTGATACGGCAATGTCTGCAGAAGGAACAGGATGCGCGGCCGAACGCCGAACAGGTCCTGCTGCGGCTGCTCGGGCACACCGCACGGCCCTCGACGGACCTGCTGCTGGAGACCGTCCTCAAGCAGGGCAACGAAGCCGCCACCGCGCCGGCGCCGTCGTACCCGGCGCCCGGATCCCCGCCCCTGGGCCATGCGGCCAGGCCAACCCTGCCCGACATCCCCGAGCACGCGCCGGTCACGCGCGTGACCGGCGCCCCGGCGCCGCGGGAGAACCGCGAGCCCACCGCCCCGGTACGGCGGGGCCCCTGGTCGGGTCGGCTCCGCCGGGAGCTCGGGGACCCGTGGGGGGTCTCGATCGCGATCTTCCTCGGTGCGGTCGGCATCGCGTCCGGCTACGTCGCGTCGACCGCGGTCGACGCCGCGGCACTCACCGGCGTAGTGACCTTCGTCGTGGTCTACGTCGTCCGCCTGCTGGTCGCCGCCGCGCTGGCCCCAAGCACCGGGCCGGATCCCGGCGAGGCGTCGACAGCCGACCAGACTACGACCGTGCTCCGGTCGCGGCCCTGATTCACGAACACGATCCGGTCGGTCCGCACCGCGGCTCGGCCGGGCTGGTGGCTGATGTCGACGCCGTCAGCTGACACCCTGGAGGGACCAAATGGTTTCAGGTCGACCGACTGCCCGGCCGTGGTTGCCGTACACCGCGGCCATCATGGCCGGAGTCGCGGTCGTCACCGCGGCCTACCTGATCGTCCGGCCCGCGGCGGACGTCGGGTGCACGCCGCTGGAGGTCAGCTCGTCGACGGAGAAGGACGTGCTGCTCGGCGAGCTGGCAGAACGCTACAACAAGAGCGATCGGCGGGTCGGTGGCCGGTGCGCCGTGGTGACCGTACATGGCCTCACCTCCGGTGCGGCGACGGACGCGCTGGCCGGCGACTGGGCAGTCAAGCAGCCCGGCCTGCCACGGCCGCAGGTGTGGTTGCCGACGTCGACCCTGTGGACCGGGCAGTTGAAGTTGCTGGACGAGGCCGCCGGGCACCCGGCGCAGACCCCCGGCCGGTACCCGTCGATCGCGAACAGCCCGCTGGTCATCGCCATGCCGCAGCCGAAGGGCGAGCTGCTCCAACAGCAGGGTCGACTCGGCTGGGGTGAGATCCTGGGCTTGTCCGGGCGCACGGGCTGGGCCACCTTCGGTCGCCCCGAGTGGGGGCGGTTCACCTTCGGCAAGGTCAACCCGTACCTTTCGACCTCTGGGCTGGCGGCCACGATAGCGACGTACTACGCGGCCATCAACCGGGCCAGCGACCTCACCGAGAGCGATCTCGCGGATCCGGCGGTGACCCAGTTCGTCCGCCGCATCGAGGCCAACGTGTCCCACTACAGCGACGACATCGTGGATCTGCTGAAGAACCGCGCCGAGGCGGACCTGTCCGGCGCCGGCACGGCTGCCCCGACCGACATGAGCGCGGTTGTGACGCAGGAGGAGTTGGTCTACCAGTACAACGAGGGGCACCTGAGCCCGACCCGGGGCGAGAAGCCGAGGGTCCCGCTGGTCGCGGTGTATCCGAAGGAGGGCACGTTCAACCTCGATCACCCGTACGTGGTCCTCCCCTCGGCCAGCCCGGAGCAACGTGACGCCGCTGCCGACTTCCTGGCGTTCCTTCAGGAGCCGCCGCAGCAGCGGAGTTTCAGCCGCCTCGGGTTCCGCGATCACGAGCGGAACGCGTCCGACGCGCTGATCACTTCCGT
Source organism: Micromonospora sp. MH33 (assembly GCF_003013775.1). Lineage (NCBI taxonomy): Bacteria > Bacillati > Actinomycetota > Actinomycetes > Micromonosporales > Micromonosporaceae > Micromonospora > Micromonospora sp. MH33. The sequence continues at coordinate 46,292 of NZ_MUYZ01000013.1, read as the reverse complement.
CCGCGGGCGCGGCGCCCAGGATCTCACCTACTTCGACCCGCCCGATCCCACCGTGGTCAAGGCGATCCTCACCGGTTGGGGCACGTTGCGTAAGAAGGCGAACATCCTCGTGGCAGTCGACACTTCCGGTTCGATGAAGGCAAAGATCGGTGACCAGACCAGGTTCCAGGTGGCGACCAGGGCCGCCGCCAAAGGCTTCGGCCTCTTGAACGCCGAGGATCAGGTCGCGCTCTGGTCCTTCTCGTCCGAGACGGAACAGCGGCCGAGGTCGCCGTACAGCGAGGAGGTCCGGCTGTCGGCGTTCGATCCAAAGGCGCTCACCAATGAGATCAACAATCTCCATGTCGAAGGCGGCACCGCTCTGTACGCCACAGTACGGGCGGCACACCGTCACATGCTCGACCACTATGACCAGTCCCGGATCAACGCGGTGGTCGTACTGACGGACGGCAAGAACGAGTACAACAAGGACAACAATCTCGCCCGGCTGCTCCAGGATGTCGCGTTGGATCCGGACCGGCCGGTCAAGATCTTCTGCATCGCCTTTGATGAGCAGTCCGATTTCGGGACGCTGGACCGGATCGCCAAGGCGTCCGCGGGCAAGGCGTTCGACGCCCGCGACCCGGCGAAGATCGACGACGCGTTCGTCAAGCTGGTCAGCAGCTTCTAGGGTCGGGTTATTCGGGCCTTGCGGTGAGGCAGGCAGTCTCGCGGCTGGCCTTCCCGTCGGTGATGGTGGGGGTGGGATGATCCGGATGGCCTTCCGGGCGTGGGGGAAGGTGCCGCCCGATGGAGACCGCTGCCCATGGCGCCCTCCCACTCGACTGCTTGAATGAGTGCGTGACTGATTCGCGCGTGGTGGAATTCCTGAGCTTTGGATACTCGTTCGACGCCGAAGACGCGCGCCGGCTGCGGTTGCTCGACGAGCGCGGTGCTGAGCTCACGATCGTCGAACCTCGCCGTGGCACAGAGAAGGCGGCGTGGCCGCCCCGATCACGGGTTCTGGCTTTCCAGGCCGACACCGTCACGGTCACGTTGACCAACGGTGAACGGTTCGAGTTCGTGAACGGCAGGAAAGCGCCCTGCCGCCGACGCAATGCCGGCACCACATGGACGTTGCAGGGACGCAAGTACGAGGTCGTCCACACGAGCTCACGTCAGGCACAGCTCCGCCGAGACGAGGTGGTCCTCGCCTCAGCGCGCTCATCCTCCCGCCGGTACGGCCCTGTCCGCACGAGAATCGAAGCAGAGTGCGACGTCGCTGACCGCATCGGGATCGCCCTCCTCGAACAGGTCATCCGCCCCGGCCGGCCGATGGCATTCTTCGCAGCTCTCGACATGCTCTTGATGGCAGGGTGACGCCGCTGCCCTCCGTCGAACCGACCGTCACCGTCCCGCTGCCGCCGCGCCTGGCGTTTGCCGTGTCTCGGCCGGGATCCGGATACGGCGCGCCACCACCCCGAAGCCGGTCGCCAGCCCGCCCACTGGCGAGGGGCCAGTGACCTCTACTGGTTCGGCGCGGTGCTGTATTCGATGCTCACCGGCGGCCCGCCGTTCGGGCGGGACGGCCCGTTCAACGAGTACGCCGAGCGGCTGGTCAATGACCTGCTCGCGCCCTGCACAGGCGATGCATCTGGGCGAGGGGACGGATCGGTACCCTACCCACCACCTACGTCGGGGCCACGTTGCCGGGCCATTGCTGGTGAACAATCGATCGGGCGGTCACGTGCCGGGGTGTCCACGCTGTCAAACGATCTGCCGAAATGCGCAAGGCGGATAGGCCCGCACCCCTGGGCATCGCTAGCTTTCGATGCGATGGCCTCGGAGTGAGGTCACCCTGTCGGAGCAGGATGTAGGAGGAACCATGAACGGTCCAAGCAATAGCCCGACCGCCGGGAAGAGATGGCCCAACGGTAGGAGCGCACCCGCCGCGCGCCGGTCACCTTGGGATGACGGTCCGCCGTACGGTGGATCGGAGCTTGTCTAGCTCCGTGTCATCGACGAGCCGGGTCCACCGGGCCCCCGGCTCGGTGGTGGACAGGCTGGCCACGCAAACCGCGGTCTCCGCCGCCGCGACCAGCTCCGCACCGGCCGCGAGCTCGGCGGCCAGCACGCCGCACAGGCAGTCGCCCGCGCCCGTCGTGTCCAGCACCGGCACTTCCGGCGGGGCGATGTGCGTGACGAGGTCGCGCTCCCGCTCGTACACGTAGGCGCCGGTACCGCCGAAGGTCGCGACGACATCGCCGCTCCCTGGGGCCTCCCGCACCGCGGCGGCGGCCTCGTCGGGGCGGATCAGGGTGTCCCGGCGGAGCAGGCTGCGCAGCTCGAACTCGTTCGGTACCAGCACGTCGACCCGGTCCAGCAGCTCGACCACCCCGTCGACCATCGGCGCCGGGTTGAGCACCACGAGTCCGGCGGCCCGCGCGGCGACCACGCGGGCCGTCTTCAGCGGGATCTCCAGTTGCAGGAGTACGACCCGGGCCGCCGCCAGCGGCCCGGGCGGGACGTCGGCGGTGTCCAGCAGCAGGTTCGCGCCCTGGTCAACCACGATCGAGTTGTCGCCCGAGCCCTGCTCGACGAGCACGACCGCCGTGCCCGACGCCGCGGGCTTGACCACGAGGTGGGTGGTGTCGACGCCGGCGGCGGCCAGGTCCGCCCGCAGGAACTCGCCGATGTCGTCGTTGCCGACGGCTCCGACGAAGGTGACCCTGGTCCGGGTGGCGGCCGCGACGGCCTGGTTGCCTCCCTTGCCGCCGGAGTGCCGCGAGCGCGACGACGTCGACAGCACCGTCTCGCCCCGGATCGGTAGCTCCGGCACCGGATAGACCTCGTCCAGGTTGACGCTCCCCACGACCAGGAGGTCACTCACCGCGCGCCTCTTTCTCCATCGGTTGCCCTGGCTGTCCGGTGCCTGCGGCCCGGATCCCGTCCACGAAACATGCCAGCAGCGGGTCCACGTTCAGCCGGGTCGCGACCTCGATCGGCGGGTGCGGGGGCGCGGGCTTGCCGGCGACGAACGGCCGCCGGTCGGCCACCGTCGCGCCCCGGGTCAGGCCACGCGCCAACTCCACCTGGACGCTCCACCGCGAGTACTCCCCGTACTCGGGGTGCAGCAACAGGATCGCGGCGGTCGGGTCGTGGATGGGACAGCTCTGCCGCCCGTAGGCCACCGAGAAGTACGCGGAGAACTTCGCGATGATCTGCTGGGCGAGCCGGCCGCCGGGGGTGGCCAGGGCGTCGATCGCGGCCAGCTCCGTGGGCCGCAGCCAGGTGGTGAGGGTGACGTCCAGCCCGACCAGTACGCAGCGCCGCCAGCCGGCCGAGAAGACCAGGCTCGCCGCCTCGGGGTCGTGTGCGATGTTGGACTCGGCCCAGGGGGTGTTGTTCCCGGGCACGGTCACCGCGCCGCCCATCACGGAGATTCCGGCGATCAGGTTCGGCAGCTCTGGCTCGATCATGAGCGCCAGCGCGATGTTGGTGAGCGGCCCGATGGCGACGATCTCCAGCTCGCCCGGGTGTCGCCGGGCGAGCTGGACGAGCTGCTCGGCGGCGGAGATGTCGGTGCGTACCTGCACCTCCCGGTCGATGGGGATCTCGCCGAGCCCGTCGGAGCCGTGCACCTTGGCGCTGTACTGGACCGGCTGGGCCAGTGGCCGCCGGGCTCCGACGGTCACCGGCACGTCCGTGCGGCCGAGGGCCTTGAGCACGGCGGCCGAGTTGTGCGCCCCCTGCACGGCGGAGACGTTGCCGTGCACCGAGCCCACCGCGACCAGTTCCACGTCGGGCCGTCCGGACAGGAAGATCAGGGTCAGGGTGTCGTCGAGGCCGGTGTCGCAGTCCAGCACGATCCGGCGCCGAGCGGTTACCGTTTCCGGCATCATGCCGCCCCCTGTTCCGTCAGCCGGGTCAGGTCAGCGCGGATCAGGGCCACCTCGGCTGGGCCGAGCGGCGCGAGCGGCGGTACGGGCTGCCCCACGTCGATCCCCAGCGCGGCGAAGAGTCCCTTGACGCCGCGGCCGGGTCCCAGGCTGCGGAACACGTTCAGCGCCGAGTCGAGCCGGTGTTCCCTCGCCTGCGCCGCCGCCCACTCACCCCGGGCGGCGAGGTCGTAGATCTCCACCGATTCGGCGGGGAAGGCGGCTGCCGGGCCGGACATCCAGCCGCACGCTCCGGACAACATCGCGGCGGTGGGGGGTACGGCCGTCGCGGAGAAGTACCGGATCCCGCCCGAGGTGGCGTCCAACCACCGGGCCACGTTGGTGATCCGCCCGGACGCGTCCTTGACATGGTTCACGCCGTGGTCGCGGTGCGCCGCCGCGATGACGTCCGCGGAGAACTCGACGTGGGTGAGATGCGGGTGGTGGTACAGCACCACCGGCACCTCCACGGCGGCGGTGACGGCGCCGATCATGCCGAGGATCTCCGCCGGCCGCAGCGGGAAGTAGGCGAGGAGCACCAGCAAGATGCCGTCGCTGCCGGCGGCCACCGCGGCGCGCACGTCCCGCACCACGGACGCGGTGTCGAAGCCCCCGACCCCGGGCACGACCGGAACGCGGCCGGCCGCGGCGGCGACGGTGCCCTCGATCACTGCCAGCCGCTGGTCGCCGGTCAGGTAGGGCAGCTCGCCGCTGCTGCCCAACGGGGTCAGTCCGTGCACGCCGGCGGTGAGGCAGCGCTCGACGATGTCGGCCAGCGTCGCCCGGCGTACCGTGCCGTCGGCGTCCAGCGGCGTGGGCAGGTACGGGAAGACACCCGACCAGGATTGCTTTGTCACTATTTCACTCCGCTTCTGGCGATCGACGCCACGAAGTACTTCTGCGCATAGAGCAGCAGGCAGAGCGGGATAGCCGCGGTGATGACGGTGCCTGCGAAGATCGCGCCGAAGTCCACGAACGTCTCCTGGGAGAACTGCGCGATAGCCACGGGGGCGACCTGGATCGCCGGGTCCGGCGCGATCAGCAGCGGCCACAGGAAGGCGTGCCACTGGAAGACGAACAGGATGAGCGCCGCGCTGATCAGGGCGGGCTTGGAGAGCGGCAGGTAGATCCGGAACAGGATCCGCCACCAGCCGAGTCCGTCCATCTGCGCGGCCTCGAGCAGCTCACGCGGGATGTTTCGGAAGAACTGCCGCAGTGCGAAGATCGCCAACCCGTTCCCGAGCGCCGGCAGGATCAACCCGTCGTAGGTGTTCTGGAATCCGGCGCCGGAGAGCACCTGGCTGAGGGGGATCGCCAGCGCGTCGAAGGGCATGAGGAACCCCACCAGGGTGAGTCCGAACAGGAACTTCTGCCCCCGGAACTGCAGCACGCCGAGCGCGAAGGCCGCCGCGGAGCAGAGGATCAGCCCGATGACGATGGTGAGCAGCGCGACGATGACGGAGTTCAGCACGGGCGAGCCGAATCCGGTGTTCATGAGGGTCCGGAAGCTGGACCCGGTCAACGTGGTCGGCCAGATCGACTTGACCGACAGCGGGGAGAGGTAGCGGAAGATGTCCCCTTCCGGGCGCACCGAACTGACCAGCGCGAACCACAGGGGAATCACGGAGTAGAGCGTCGCGCCGATCGCCAGGGCCAGCAGGACGCCACGCTTCAGCCGGTTCCCCGACCTCGCCCGACGTTGGTCTGCGGTCGACATGTCAGTCCTCCGAGGGGAGCAGTTTGAACTGGATCGAGACCACCGCGAGGATGATGCACAGCAGGATGAAGGTCTCCGCCGACGCCGCCGGCAGGTCACCGGTGACGTAGGCGCGTTCGTAGATGTCGAACATGATCAGGTTCGTGGAGTGGTCCGGGCCGCCGGCGGTCAGGGTCTCGACCGGCGCGAACACCAGGAAGTTGGCGATCGTGTCGGCCACCAGCACGAACAGCAGCGGCCGCTTCAGTTGCGGCAGGGTCACCTGGAAGAACGTGCGGAGCGGCCCGGCTCCGTCGATCTTCGCCGCCTCCAGCGTGTCGCCGGGGATGTCCTTCAGACCGGCGACGAGAAACATCATCCAGTACCCCACGCCCACCCAGGAGACCAGGATGATGATCCCGGGCAGGGCCTGGAACTTCGAGGTGAGGAACGGTTGGTGAGGCAGGCCCAGCGCGCCCAGCACCGCATTGAGCGGCCCGTCCGGGCGGAACAGCACGCCCCAGATGATCGCGCTGACCACCTGCGGGAGCGCCGCCGGCAGGAAGATCAGCGTCCGCCAGAGCCCGACCAGGGGCAGCCGCTGGGTGAGCAGCACGGCCAGGCCGAGGGCCAGCAGGATCTGGAACGGATTCACCAGGACCGTGAACAACAGGGTCTGCCGTACCGAGGCGTGGAATGCCGGGTCGGCGAAGACCCGGGCGTAGCTGGCGAAGAGCCCCTGCGGGTCGGACAGGCTGGTCCGGATGGCCTCGACCGCTGGTGCGAGCCGGAAGAACAGGATCGCGACCAGTGCCGGCCCCAGCATCAGGAGCGCGGCCAGGCCGGTACCGCGCACCTTCGGGGGACGCCTGCGAGGGGCCGCCCCGCCGGCGCGCCTGGGCGGCGCGCCGGCGGGCTTGACAGACGTCGTCATTTGCCGAACCGTCCCAGCGTGCTGACCAGCTGTGCCTGGCTTTCGGCCAGCGAGCTGTCCACGTTCGCACCGTTGCCGATGTTGTCGATCATCTTGTTCACCACGCTCTCGAAGTCGGTGTAGCCGATGCTGGAGGGGCGCTTCACCGCGGTCTTCGACAGCTCGTCGGCGATCAGCTGCGAGGTGCCGGCCAGTTCGGGCCCGGCGGCGTCGATGAGCTTGGCCCATTCGGCGTACGCGTGGTTGTTGGCCGGGATCCGGGCGATGTCCTGACCGGAGAGCACGGCGCCCTCGTCGTTCAGGGCCAGGAACGAGATGAACTTCTTGGTCTCGGCCTGGTGCTTGGAGTACGGGCTGACGGCGAGGGCCCACGAGTCGGTCGGAGTGGCAGGCTTGCCGCCCTCGAAGGTCGGCGACGGCGCGATGCCGAACTTCAGGTTCGGGCTCTTCTTGAACGTCGCGACGGCCGGGGTGTTCGCCAGGAAGTACGCGATTTTGCCGTTGGCGAAAAGCGCGGGCAGCTGGGTGTACTGGATGCCCTTCGGGGTGATGCCCTGGTTGAACAGCCCCTGGTAGAAGGTCAGTGCCTTCTTCCAGCCCTGGTCCTGGATCGCCGGGGTCAGGTTTTTGTCACCGGACAGCCCGGTGCCGCCGCCTGCCGACAGGATCAGCGGCTCCAGTTGGTAGTAGCGGCCGGGCTGCTCGAAGGCGAAACCGTACTGGGCCCCGGCGGCCTGGGCCTTCTTGGCGTCGGCGGTGAGCTGTTCCCAGCTGAGTCGCTTGTCCGCAGTGTTGGCGGGCTCGGCGATGTTGGCCTTCTTGAGCAGGTCCTTGTTGTAGTAGAGCAACATGGTGGACGTCCACAGCGGCAGGGCGTACAGCTTGCTGTTGAAGGTGGTTGCCTGGACCGCCTCGGCGCTGGCCTGCTTGCTGGCCTCGCCCTTCAGGTCGTCGAGCGGCAGCAGGAAGCCCCGGTCGACCATCGAGGGGATCTTCGGCTCGTCCGCGGTGAACGCGTCGATCGAGCTGTCCTTGCCGCCGAGGCGGGCCTGCAGCACCTGGGAGAGCTGGCTAGCCGGGTTGGACACGTACTTCACCTTGATGCCCGGGTTCGCCTGCTCGAACGCCGCAATCGCCTTGTCGTAGTAGCCGTCGGGCTGGCCGCCGACGAACTGGAGGGTGACGTCACCGCCGCCGCTGCCGCCGCCGGAGACGGGACCGACGCACGCCGTCGCGGTCAGGCCGAGCAGCAAGGGGACCAGATATAGGATCTTTTTTCCGGCACGCCAATTCATGGTGGTGTCCAACTCCCTGTTTCTCGAACCGAGGGGTTTGTTGAAGAGTCAGGCCGCCGGGGCGGCGGTGGAGTCCCGTATCCGGAGCTGTACTGGAATGCACACCTCCCGCGCGTCGGTCGCCGAGCTCGACCGGACGGCATCCATCGCCGCTGCCGCGATCGCCCGTACGTCCTGCCGCACCGTCGTGATTCCGGGTGTGGTGTACGAGGCCACCGGCACGTCGTCGAAGCCCACCAGCGAGAAGTCCCGCGGAATCCGCAGGCCGTGATCGCGCGCGGCGCAGTGCACGCCGATCGCGATGAGGTCGTTCGAGGCGAAGACCGCGGTGAATGGCGACTCCCGCCGGAGCAGGGTGTCCAGCCCGGCACGACCACCCGCCTCGTCGAAGGTGCTGGTGACCACCAGCCGTCGGTCGTAGCGGATCTTGTGCGCCTTGAGCGCCGCCCGGTAGCCCTCGTACCGTTCCAGTGCGACGTCGCAGAACTCCGGACCGCGCAGGTGCGCGATCCGCCGGTGCCCCAGCTCGATCAGGTGCTCGGTCACCGCCCGCGCGCCGGCGAAGTTGTCCGAGTGGATCCGCACCGCGTGGGTGGACGGAACCGCCCGGTCGAGCGCGATGAACCGCAGGCCGGCATCCTCGTACGCCTGGACCTCTCCGGAGTCGGCCCGCAGCCCCATCACCAGTACGTGTTTGATCTTCTTGGACAGCAGCACGTCGAGGTTTCGCTGTTCGATCCGCTCGTCGTCCCGAGTGCTGCACAGCAGGACCGCGAATCCCGACCGCTCGGCCAGGATCTGGATCTCCTTGACGAGACTGGAGAAGAACGGGTTCGAGATGTCCGGTAGGAGCACCGCGACCGTGTTCGACGCCCGGCGGGCCAGATCGCTGGCCAGGCTGTTGCGCCGGTAGCCCAGCCGGTCCGCCGCCGCCAGCACACGCGCCTTGGTCTCCGGCGCGATGCCGTTCGCACCGGCCAGCACCCGACTCACGGTAGAGGCGGAAACGCCAACCGCCTGGGCGACCTGGTAGATCGTCGGCGGTGAACCGGTGGTCACGTCGTCCTCCTGGCAAGATCCTCGCAACCGGTTGCGCAACCGGTTGCGAGGATCGTTCACCTGGTCAGGGGGGATTGTCAAGACCCTGGCGCTGAGGACGTGAGCGGGGCATTCAAAACGCCTCTGGGTGAATCCCAAGCCCGCCAGCTACGGGGTGCACCACCGCATCCGCGACCGTAAGCGCTGGCGGGAGTTCCTCAGCTTCTTCAAGACTCTGCGCCGCCGCTGGCCCGACCAGCGCCTCTACCTGATCCTGGACAACTTCTCCCCGCACAAGCATCCCGAGGTCCGCGCCTGGTGCGCCGCCAACGACGTCGACCTCGTCTTCCTGCCGACCTACGCGTCCCGGCTGAACTGGATCGAGGCCGAGTTCGCCGCGGTGCGGTACTTCGCTCTCAACGGCACCGACCACCGCACCCATGCCGAGCAGGACACGGCAATCGGCGACTACATCCGCTGGCGCAACCAACGCGCCCGACCGAAATCCGGATTCGCGATCAACTCCAAGATCCGCCACCCGGATTACCCGTTCGGTCCGGCTGGCGGCGGCGCGGGCCGTGCGCCACGGCAGGAGCGTGTCGTGCGCATGGGAGGTTGCCGTACCGGAAGACATGGACCGTTCGACGACGACGTGCCCGTGCGCCGCCGACATGCCGGGTGCCGAGAACATGCCGGTGCCCGGCTTCCACGCCGACCGGCGATGCGGTACTCCTGCGGACCGGCCATGGCCGGGTCCGGCACGAGGCCGGTGAGGCCAGCGGTTTCACGCAGGCCGGCTGGCACGCGTCCTGCCTGCCGTGGCTGCATGAACGGGAGGTCGCGCTGATCGGCGCTGACACCCCCCAGGACGTTCAGCCGTCGGGGTACGAGGACTTGTTGATGCCGGTTCACGCCGTGAGCCTCGTTGCGATGGGTCTGTGGCTGCTCGACAACTGCGACCTGGAGGTGTGCGCGACGACGGCGGCCGAGCTCGGCCAGTGGGACTTCCACCTCGCAGTCGCGCCGGTCCGCTTCGCCGGTACGTCGGGCAGCCCGGTCAACCCGATCGCGACATTCTGACCGGGATTCGCAAAGATCTGTCGGGCGTCGCCTCGTACGGCGGTCAGTCAATGCTGACCCGGACCGGTTCGCCATCTGAGGCCTGGACGGTCAGAGTCGCCCTTCCCTCGGCCAGGGTCACCTCACCCCGGTCCGCGCGTACCGGCCGGTCGGTGGCGAAGACCGCGACATCCTCGGTCTGGGTCGGCCGGAGCAGCACCTCCGAGCCGCTCCGGGCTACCAGTTCGCAACTGCTCTCCAGCAGCGTGGCCGGTCCGACGCGGATGCCGGCGGGCAGCATCAGCCCGGCGCGTGCGCCGATGCGCAGGCGCCGGCCGGACAGTACCGGCTTGTCCCGGTGCCACAGGCCGAACTCGATCGCCGACGGCGCGACGTTGACCAGGTGAAGCAGCCGCTGGCCGGACCGGTCCACGGTCGAGGTGAGCACCAGCCCGGGGTCGCCTGCGTCGTGCCGGAGCCGGGGCCGCACCCCGAGCCGCTCCAGCGCTGCTCGCCAGAAGTCCAGGTGGCACGGGTAGTCGGTGGCGATCACCACGGCCCGGCCGGCGCCCGCGGTCACCTCGGCGCCGCACGGCCGGCCGGAGCCGACCTCGGTGAGCAGGCGTTCACCGGCCCCGGCCAGCAATTGGGCGTAACCGACCCGGACCTCGGCGGGGCCGGCCGCCCACTCGCGGCCCACCACCGACGGGAAGTAATGTGGCCCGCCCTCCAGCCAGCCGTCCGGCCGGAGCCCGAGTGCGTCGGCCAGCAGGGTGCACGGCGTGCCGTCGTGGTCGCGAGTGGGCAGCGGTCCGTGCAGCAGCAGCCGGCCCCCGGCCCGCAGGTGGTTGACCAGCCGCTGCTGGACGTCCGAACCGAGGGTGGGGGCGGTGGCCAGCACCAGCACCGGCGGCGTGCCGCCCGGCACCTGTCCTGCGCCGCCTGGGGCCTGCAGGTCCGCTGCGGGAAACGAGTAGCCGGCGAGCAGCAGCGCTCGCGCCAGCACGTCCCGCGCGCCCATGCCGCGGAACCGTTCCAGCTCGGCGACCTGCTCCGCCCGCTTGGTGGACGCCGGGTGGCGGTACTCGGTCAGGTAGTGGTCGGGAACGAATCCGAGGGCGAAGCCGTCGTGTTCCTCGTCGCCGTCGGCGAGCAGGTCGGCCACCCCACGTACGGCGTGCAGTGCCCGCCTTGCCGCGGCGTACGTCGGGTTGAGCCGCCCCTGAGGGCCGACCGGGGCGGCGAAGCCGTGCCGCTCGCCGGTGAACGCGATCCGGTCGTTGCCGTCGCCGACTGGCTCGGCCAACGGCGGGTTGTGGCCGCCGGCGAACAGGTAGAGGTTGAGCAGCCGGTTGCCCTGCGCCACGCAGAGCCGGGTCTTCAGGTCGATCCCCTCCGGCGGGTAGAGCGTCGACAGGTCCTCGTCGTAGTCGCCGTTGCCGGCCTCGAACTCCAGGCAGGTGAGCGGCTGGTCGCGGTCGTGGGTGGCGGCCAGGAAGGCGTTGGACACGTACAGGTCGGCGACGTTACCGACGGTCAGGTCGCCGAGGTAGTAGTCCGAGCCGGAGGTGAGCTGCGGCTGCCCCCGGTACGCCTCGAACAGCTGGCTGATCCCGATCGGGAAGGTGCGGCCCCGTCGGCCGGCGGTGCCGTGCACGTTGACCAGGAACGGCACCCCTGTCACCCCGTGCCGCTCGGCGCTGTGCCGCAGCGCCGCCACGAACCGGCGGTAGCGGTCGCGCATGTAGCGACCCAGGTCGTCGTGCAGCGCCAGCGACCGCTCCTCAGCCGGGGTACGCAGGGCGGCAGACCACGCCGTCGGATCGGCCGGATCGGCACCGATCCGCGCCGCGGCGGTGTCCTTGCCGTACCGCTGGACGGCCCAGCGGGCCAGGTCGCCGCAGAGGCCGTCGGTGAGGTCGGGGGAGTTGGTCACCCACGAGAGCATCCCGATCTCGTTGTCGAGTTGGACCGCCACCACCGGTCCGCCGCGCGGCGCGAGTCGCTGCGCGATAAGTGGCATCACCTGGGCGTACCAGCCGTCGGCTGCGGCGAGGAACTCGGGCGCGAGGTAGTCGATGGTGCGCGTGCTGATCGGCGCGCCGTCCCAGGTGGTGGGGAGCAGATGCGGGTGCTCGTCGTACACGCGGTAGGGGAGGCCCTCGTTCTTCAGCTCGGCCATGACGAACGGGCCGGGGCGGACCACGGCCCGCAGCCCGCGCTGGTGGGCGAGGTCGAGGAAGCCGGCCAGGTCGCGCTGCTCGTGGGTGCGCCCGGTCAGGTCGACCGAGCCGTCCGGCAGTTCGTGCCACAGCCACGGCACGTAGGTGGCGACGGTGTCGCCGCCGCAGTCCTGGAGCTGGTCGAGCCGGTCTGCCCAGTCGGCCCGGGCGAGGCGGAAGTAGTGCACCTCACCGGCGAGCAGCAGCTCGGGCCGGCCGTCGATGAGGATCCGGCGATCCCGGAGTAGTACTTCTGGCATGTGGGGCAGACCTCCCTACGCAGGAGATTGTGGACCCGAGGGTTGTGAAGTTCGTCCCGGCTGCTTATGGTCGCCTGAAACCGGTTTCTGTGATGCACGTTACGGATCGAGGAAGCGATGGGCAACAGCCGCATGAACGTTCGCGAGATCGCCAAGCTCGCCGGCGTCTCCGTGGCCACCGTCTCCCGGGTCTCCAACGGCACCGGACAGGTCTCCGAGGAGATGCGCCGCCGGGTGTTGGAGGCGATCGAGAAGCACGGATACCGGCCCGACCACCTCGGTCGGGCGCTGGCCGCCGGCCGGCACGGCGCCCTCGGCCTGGTCTTCCCCGGCCTGTCCGGCCCCTACTTCACCGAGCTGATCCAGGGCTTCGAGTCCGAGGCGGTGCCCTCCCGGGCCAGCGTGCACATCCTCTGCACGCACCTGCGCTCCGACTCCGACGACCAGGTGCTGGAGATGGGCCGCCGGGTGGACGGCGTCGCCGTCATGGGCGGCACCATCTCCGACGAGGCGCTGCTCCAGCTCGCCAGGATGGTTCCCGTGGTGGTGGTCGCCGGCGAGGGACCCGGCGACATCCTCTCGGTACGCGCCGACAACGCCGGCAGCATGCTGGCGCTCACCCGACACCTGCTCGCCGACCACGAGCTACGCGACCTGGCCTTCGTCGGCAACCCGGCAGGCTCGCCCGACGTCAGCGAACGCTGGACCGCCTTCCGGCGGGCGCACCGTGACCTCGGCGTCGAACCGCCCGCCGAGCCGGTTGCGGTCAGCATGCAGCAGGCCGACGGGGTGCTCGCGGCCGACCAGTTGCTGGCCGGCGACACGCCCCGGCCCGCCGGGGTGGTCTGCGCCAACGACGAGATCGCCCTCGGCGTGCTGGTCGGCGCGCTCGGCCGGGGCCTGCGAGTGCCGCAGGACCTGGTGATCACCGGCTTCGACGACATGCCGGCCGCCGCCCTCCTCACCCCCTCCCTCACCACCGTCCGGCAACCCGTACGCGAGCTCGCCGCCGAGGCGGCCAGGCTGATCCTGCATGCCGCCGACCAGCCCGGCAACGCCTCCACGGGCGGTCTCGTGCTGCCCACCGAACTCGTCCTGCGCCGCAGTTGCGGCTGCCCGGTGCCCCCGACTGGAGATACCGGCAGGTGAACCAGGTCCCACCACCAACCCCTGGAGGTACGACATGAGAAGTAGGCGGTTAGCCGCCGCGGCCGCGGTCGCCTTGGCCGCGTCGGTCGCGCTGGCCGGTTGCGGCCGTGACTCGGGCGGCAGCCAGGAAGAGGCGAAGTCCGTCGGCGCAGGCAAGGCGAGCGGAGACATCACCGTCTGGGCGATGGGCACCGAAGGCGAGAAGCTCGCCGAGTTCGCCAAGGAGTTCTCCACCGAGAACCCCGACGCCAAGGTCTCCGTGACGGCGGTGCCCTGGGACGCGGCGCACCAGAAGATCGCAAGCGCGATCGCCGCGAAGCAGACGCCCGACGTGTCGATGATCGGTACCACCTGGCAGGGCGAGTTCGCCAAGTCCGGTGCGCTCGACCCGACCCCGCCGGAGCTGATCAAGAAAGACGACTTCTTCCCCGGCGCCTGGGACACCACGATCGTCGACAGCACCTCGTACGGCGTCCCGTGGTACGTCGAGACCCGGCTGATCTACTACCGCAAGGACATGGCCGCCAAGGCCGGGTTCCCGGACGGCCCGAAGACGTGGGACGACCTCAAGGCCATGGCCAAGGGCATGAAGGACAAGGCCGGCGCCAAGTGGGGCCTCAACCTCCAGCCCGGCAAGACCGGCAGTTGGCAGTCGGTCATGCCGTTCGCCTGGTCCAACGGCGCCGACGTGGCCAGCGCAGACCAGCTCAACTTCGACTCCCCGGAGATGACCGAGGCGCTCAGCTACTACCAGTCCTTCTTCAAGGAGGGCCTGTCCCCGACGGCCCTGCCGGACGGCTCGCTCGAGCCCGGCTTCGTCAAGGGTGAGATCGGCGCGTTCATCTCCGGACCGTGGCACATGGGCATCGTCGAGGAGCAGGGCGGGGCCGGCTTCAAGGACAAGTACGCGGTCGCGCAGATGCCGATGAAGAAGTCGTCGACGTCGTTCATCGGCGGCAGCAATCTCGCGGTCTTCAAGGACGCCAAGAACCGTGACGGCGCCTGGAAGTTCGTGCAGTGGCTGAGCAAGCCCGAGGTGCAGGTCAAGTGGTACCAGGCGGTCAAGGACCTGCCCGCGGTGCAGTCGGCCTGGAACGACTCGACGCTCTCCGGCGACACCTTCCTGGCCACGTTCGGCCAGCAGCTCAAGAGCGCCAAGGCGCCGCCGGCGATCACGACCTGGGAGCAGATCGCGGCCGCGTTCGACCTCGAGGTCGAGAAGCTGTGCAAGCAGAACGCGGACCCGGCCGCGACCGCCAAGGCGATCCAGGAGAAGGCGAGCGCCATCGGGACCGGGAGCTGACATGGTCGACGCCTCCGCGGCGACGGCACCGGCGCGACCGGTCGGGGCGCCCAGCCCCGACCGGCCCGCCGGGTCGGTCCGGCGGCGGCAGCGCCTGCGGCGGGCGCTGACCGGCTGGGCCTTCTCCGCGCCGTTCACCGTGCTGTTCACCGTGTTCATGGCGCTGCCGGTGGTGGTCTCGCTTGCCATGAGCTTCACCGACCTGCGCTCCACCGACCTGCGCAACCCGCTCGCCGTCAACGTCGTCGGCATCGACAACTACACCCGCCTGTTCTCCGATCAACTGTTCCTGCGGTCGTCGGTCAACACGCTCGTGTTCGTCGTCATCGGCGTGCCGCTGACGATGGTGCTGGCCCTGGCCGCCGCGACGGCGCTCAACTCCGGGCTCGTACGCTTCCGCGCGCTGTTCCGGGTCGGTTTCTACCTGCCGGTCGTGACCAGCATCGTGGCGATCGCGGTGGTCTGGCGCTTCCTGCTCGACCCCGAGATCGGGCTGGTCAACAACCTGCTGCGACTCATCGGGATCGACGGGCCGAACTGGCTGTACGACAGCAAGCTCGCGCTGCCGTCGCTGATCGTCATGGCGGCGTGGCGCAACTTCGGCTTCCTGATGGTGATCTTCCTGGCCGGACTCCAGGCGGTGCCGGCCGACCTCTACGAGGCGGCGACGCTCGACGGCGCGACGCGGTGGCAGCAGTTCCGCAACGTCACCCTGCCGATGCTGCGGCCGACGCTGCTCTTCGGCGGGGTGGTCACCGGCATCGGCTATCTCCAGTTCTTCGAGGAACCGCTTGTCATGACGCAGGGCGGCCCGCTCTCCTCGACGCTGTCGGTGTCGTTCCACATCTACAACCAGTTCGGCTTCGGCAACTACGGCTACGCGGCCGCCGGCAGCTACGTGCTTTTCCTGGCGATCGTGGCGCTGTCGGTGGTGCAGTTCCGCCTGCTGGGGGAGAGGAACTGACGATGGCCACGAAGGACACCGCCCTGCGTACCCGCGACCGGGTCGCCAGGACCATGCTCTACGTCGTCCTGGTCCTCGGGCTGCTCGCCGTGGCCGGACCATTCGTCTGGATGGCCCTCTCGTCGCTCAAGCCGGAGCGGGAGATCCGCGACGTGCCGCCGACCTGGTGGCCCGAGACGGTCACGCTCGACAACTTCCGTGGGCTGTTCTCCCGGCTCGACTTCCCGCTCTACTTCTTCAACTCGGCACTGGTCGCGACCCTGGTCATGGTCGGCAACCTGCTGTTCTGCTCGCTCGTCGGGTACGCGTTGGCCAAGCTGCGGTACCCCGGCAAGCGGGTGCTCTTCCTCGCCGTGCTCGGCATGCTCATGGTGCCCGGCATGGTGACGTTCGTCCCGCAGTTCGTGCTGGTCAGCAACATGGGCCTGACCAACACGTACGCCGGCCTGATCCTGCCGTTCCTCGTCGGACCGTTCGGCGTGTTCCTCATGCGGCAGTTCCTCCAGTCGATCCCCGACGAACTCATCGAGGCGGCCCGGGTCGACGGGGCCGGCGAGTTCCGGATCTTCTGGCGGGTGGTGCTGCCGCTGTGCCGGCCGGCACTTGCCACCCTCGGGATCCTCACGTTCCTCGCGTCTTGGAACAACTTCCTGTGGCCCCTCGTGGTCGCCACCACGGAGGACAAGTACACGTTGCCGGTCGCCCTCGCGCTCTACAGCGTCGGCGAGAACGAACGCAACTACGGCCTGCTCCTCGCCGGCGCGGTCGTCGTCGTGCTCCCGGTGCTTCTCGTGTTCCTGGTCCTCCAGCGGCACTTCCTGCGCGGCATCGCGACCACCGGAATCAAGTGATCCGTCCCCGGAACCAGACAAGGAGACCCATGCGACGCCTTCTCGCACCGCTCCTCGCGCTGGCGCTCGTGCTGACAGGCGGCTCGGCCGCCGGCGCGGCACCCGACGAGCGCGACCCTGACACCACCCTGCTCCGCTATGCCCAGGACACATGGCGGTCGATGGCCGCCATGACCGACCCCGGCACCGGCCTCATCGCCGACAACATCACCGGCGACCTCGCCGCCGACGGCCGCGCCACCTACACGTCCCCCACCAACATCGGCGGCTACATGTGGTCCGCGGTGGTCGCCAGCAGGCTCGGCATCATCTCGCGTCCGGAAGCCCGCGAACGGATCGCCAAGACCCTCGACACGCTCGCCCGGCTCAAGCACCACACCCCGTCGGGTATGTACTACAACTGGTACGACCCGCGGAACGGCTCGGTTGTCACGGTCTGGCCCGACAACGGCGACACCGTCTACCCGTTTCTGTCCAGCGTGGACAACGGCTGGCTCGCCGCCGCGCTGAACGTGGTCAAGGGCGCCGTGCCGGAACTGCGCGGCAAGGCCGACGCGATCCTGCGCAAGATGAACTTCGGCTTCTACTACAACCCGACGGCGACAACACCGTTCGGGGCCAGCGGCCTGATCGCCGGCGGCTTCTGGGACGCGCCACCCCCGGGATGCTCGCGGCAGCGCGACGGCGTGTGGTTCACCTGCAACCACTACGACATCACGGTCACCGAACCGCGCATAGCGACGTACCTCGGCATCGCGATGGGCCAGATCCCGCCGAAGGCCTACTACAACACCATGCGCACCCTGCCGGCCACCTGCGACTGGAGCTGGCACGAGATGCAGCCCGTCGGCTTCGACACCAGCTACGAAGGCGTTGCGGTGTACGAGGGCGCGTACCGGTACCGCGGCATCCAGTTCGTACCCAGCTGGGGTGGCGACATGTTCGAGGCCCTGATGCCCGACCTGTTCGTGCCCGAAGCGAGGTGGGCGCCCAACAGTTGGGGCCGCAACCATCCCGCGACGGTCGCCGGCCAGATCGAGCACGGGATGAATGACGCCGGGTACGGCTACTGGGGCTTCTCCCCGGCCAGCGACCCGGCCGGCGGTTACATGGCCTGGGGTGTCGACGCGATGGGCATGGACACCGACGGCTACCCGTCCGACGTCGAGCGCTCGAAGTATGACGCGGGATTCGGCGACTGCCGCCCGGCCGGCCCGGACCCCGACTACGGCGACGGCGTGGTGACCCCGCACGCGGCCTTCCTCGCCCTCCCGTACGCCAAGGCGCCGGTCGTCGACAACCTCGCCCGCCTCAGGGCCAACTTCGACTCGTACGGCCCCGGCGGCTTCTATGATGCGATCGCGGTCGGCAGCGGCACCGTGGCCAAGCGTTACCTGTCGCTCGACCAGGCCATGATCATGGGTGCGCTCGGCAACGAACTCGCCAACGATCTCGTCCGCCGCGCGTTCGTCTCGCCGGAGTTCGAACGCCGGATCCGTCCACTGATCGCGAAGGAGACGTTCAACGTGCCGGCCAACCAGCACCTTCCGCAGCTGCGCGGGGCCGCTTCATGACATGAGCTACCTCGCGACGCAGGCGCCGGCCCGTTGACCCGGCGGCGCCGCCGGAGCTGGTGTATCCCGTAGATCAGGGAAGTAGGGCCCTCGGCCGCCCGCCGAGGGCCCTACCTCCCTGATCGAGCACGATCTTGCGCCGTGGTGCGAGCGCGCGGAACCGCGCGGCCGCAGACACATCCCGGCGTCGGTGGGACGGCGCCGGCCGGGGAAGACCCGCCTCAGGCCCCGCGGACCTGGACCAGCACCGCCCCGGGCTGCGGCACGTCCAGCTCGATCACCGCGGCCCCGGCCTCGGCAGCCGGCTGCACCTTCTCCACCGGCAGTTGGTCGGCGGCACGCAACGCGACCCACTGCTCGTCGGTCGGCCACTCGGCAACCCCCAGCCGGTCGGCGAGGGCGGTGATGTCACCGTGCTCCCGGTCGAGCCGGGAAACCAGGGCGAGCCGGCCGGCCGCGCCGTCGATGACCAACCGGATCCGCCGGGCCAGCGCCGGGTCCCCGTCCCGCTTGTCCTGGTCGAGGGTGGCCACCCAGACCAGGATCGCCAGGCTGCCGTCGGCGCGCCGGCTGGCCCACGTCTGCACCAAGCCGTCGGCACCGTCGCCAGCGGCCCGTACCGGCAGTTCGATCTCGCCGAGCTGGGCGAGCATCCGCAGGGCGTGGTAGCGCGGCTTGGCGATGCCGCCGACGGTGAGCAGGCCGAACCCGCCGTGCAGCAGCCTCGGCGGCCGGCCGAGTTCCTCGAAGTGGTCGCTGGCCACCCAGTAGGACAGCGCGTCGACCCTGCCGGCGGCCGACCGCATGCCGGTGAGCAGGAAGGTGCCGGCCGAAACGCCGTCGTTGACCGGGTGGAAGTGGGTGGGGGTGACACCCCACTCGGTCCACAGGATCCGCGCATCGGGAAAGCCGAGGCGGGCCAGGGTGGGCCGCAGGTCCAGCGGCGGGCTGCCGTACGTGTGGGTGGAGACAAAGTCCACCGGTGTCCCGGACCGCGCGGCATGCTCCAGCAGCGCGTCCACCCAGCCGGCGGCGGCCGACGAGGGTCCACCGACCGGGATCCGCGGGTCGACGTCCTTGACCGCGCGGGCCGTCACGTCGTACAGCCGCATCCATTCATCGCGGCTACCCGACCAGAAGACCTCCAGATTGGCCTCGTTCCACACCTCGAAGTCCCAACCGAGCACCTGCTCGCCGTACCGGTCCAGCAGGTGGGCCACCAGCGCCCGAACCAGCCCGGACCAGCGGTCCCAGTCGCGCGGCGGGGAGATGATGCCGCGGTAGGTGAAGACGGTGCGGTCCGGGTCGCTGGCCAAGTCGTGGGGCATGAACCCGATCTCCACCACCGGCGTCATTCCGATGCCCAGGAGCAGGTCGTAGATCTCGTCCACCCGGCCGAAGTCGTACACCGGCTCGCCGTCGACCTCGCGATAGACGCCGAGGTCGTCGTGCAGGATCGAGTGCGCCCGCACGGTGCTCACGCCGATCTCCTCGCGTACCCGGCGCAGCGCGGCCAGCAGTTCGGCGCCGATCTCCCGGCCGCCGGAGCGTTCCCGGCAGAGCAGTTGGGACAGTCGCTCACTGCCGATCATCAGCTGCCAGGGCCGGTGCAGGGTGGTGCCCGCGGCGTCCGCGTCGAGGCGCAGCGTGACGGTGGGCGGTTCAGGGGCGGCCGGCAGGGCGGCCGCCGAGACCGGATCGCTCAGCGCGCCGGTCACGGTCACCTCGGGTACGGCGGCCACCGCGTACGCGTACCGCTCGCCCGGGGTGCCGGTGGTGTCGACGTACCAGGTGTCGGGAACGGAGAGGACGTCTCCGCCGAGGTGATCCACCGGGGTGAACGGCCCGGACACCCGGTCGCCGTCCAGCGGTGCACGATGCACCAGGTAGCCGACCGCGCCGTCGACGGGCTCCCAGGAGAGGCGGACGTGTCCGTGGCCGGGGGTGGCGGTGAGCCCGGCCGGCGGTGGCAGGTCGGGTAGCGCGGCCGTGCCGCCCTCATCGCTGCGGCGAGCGATCCGGGCTTCCCAATCGGTCCGGGCGTCGGACGGCTCGGGTCCGCTGGCGTTCCTCACCGGGTACCTCCTGACGGTCGTGAGTGAGCCGGTTCGAGGACTGTAACCGGTTACCGCCGGTCGTGCGATCCGCTGTCGTCGGCGGCTGACTCGCGCCGCGCACCCCATAGCCGACAGTGGAACGCCAGCGAGACGTCGCGAGCGGCCAACGTTGAGAGCGACCGGCAACAAGGGCCGCCGACCGAAGAGCATCAGGTGCTCCCGGTCAGATCCGGACGGCAAATCTGTTTGATCGTTCCTCGCCACGTTCGCCCTGTTTCTGGGCGGCGCCGGCCTCTACGCGCTGCGCCGGTGGCGGGCCCAGCGTCACTGGATCTGCCCGGCATCGGCACCGAAAATCGGGCGAAAATTGTTCTGCCGCACACCGCCGAATTTCGCGGCCGGCAATATTGCCCCGGTTGACCGCCTTCTCGCCGACCCCCCGGGCCGGTGGCCGTCCTGCGCGGGTTCCGCCTGCTCGGCGTCGGCTCGATCCGATCTCGCGGGCACCGCCCGAGGCGTCGCGCAGAGCTGCCGCGTCAGGAGCGGATGGCTGCCCGGCGATTACCCGGGAGGTAGATGGAATTGTGCCCGACGGCGCCTTGCTCCGATGTGGGGGGAGGGATAGTATCCGCGAAAATCGATCTTGCAAAGGGGCTGAATGTGTCGACCGGGAAACGAATGAGAGCGGGGCTGACCGCGGCGCTCACACCGATAGTGGTGCTCGGCGTCGTCGCGCAGCCGGCCCGGGCGGAGGTGGCCGCACCCCTGCCGATCACGTCCTACGAGGGGGATCCCGGCCGGCTCGGCGATCCCGCGAGCTGGCGCACCCCCGAGTTCAACCGGGACCCCGGCCTGCTGTCGATGGGAGCGGAGTTCGCCTACGCCGCCGGGTATTCCGGCACCGGGATGAACATCGGTGTCATCGACTCGGGCGTCTTCGCCGGGCACGTCCGGGAGCACGGCAGCCTCGCCACGGACTACGCGACCGGGGACCGCTACTTCTCGGTCGAGGCCGCAGGTGGCGACACCGGCCCCACACCCGGGTTCTACGACCCCGCGTTCAACGACAGCCACGGCACGCACGTCAGCGGGACCGTCGGCGCAAGCCGCGACGGCGTCGGCCAGACCCAGCCCGGGGGACCTGCCGCGAACATGCACGGGGTCGCGTTCAACAGCAACGTGTACGCCGGCAACACCCACAAGACGGACGGCGTGCTCTACGGTCTCCTGCCGGCGACCGCGACCCCCGCGCAGCGCCCGGACAACGCCTACCTCGGCAACGTCTACCGGGCTGTGAACTCGGCCCAGACGAAGAACGGCCAGCCCGTCAGGATCATCACCAGCAGCTGGGGCAGCCAGCCCAACACCGAGAACTACAACACGTACGACACGCCCCCCGGCAGCCCGGCCGGCTTCGGCTTGAACACGGCCTGGCGCCTCTGGTCCACCCCGGACGGCGTCGTCGACGCCAACGGCAGCACCGTCCGCTGGCTGAACGGCGCCATCGAGGCCGGGCGCACCGGCACCATCATCCAGTTCACCGCCGGCAACAGTGGCTACGTGAACCCCTCGCCGCGAGGCGCCGCGCCGTACTTCATGCCGGAGCTGGAGGGCCGCTGGTACACGACGTCGGGGATCAACCCGAGCATCGGGCGGACGCTCAACCCGGACGGTTCCGTCCTGGTCCCCGGCCAGCAGGCGTTCAACCAGTGCGGTGTGGCGAAGTGGTCCTGTGTGACGGCACCGAGCAACGGCATCAACAGCACGACCGTGTCGGTGGTCAACGGGGTGCCGGAGGCCCGCTACGGCAGCTCGTCCGGCACGTCGATGGCCGGGCCGCACTCGGCGGCGGCACTGGCATTGATCATGCAGCGCTTCCCGTACATGACGAACGAGCAGGCGCTGTACACGATGTTCACCACCGGCCGGCAGAACAGCACGATCAACGACGCGGCGGGCAGCGCCGTGCCGAACCCCACCCGGGGCCAGATCGTGCAGGTTCCCGACAGCCGCAACGGCTGGCACACGGTCAGCCTGCGTGAGGCCATGAAGGGCCCGGGCCAGTTCCTGGGGCCGTTCGTGGCCAACCTGCAGGGGCAGGATGACGTCTGGTCGAACGACATCTCCGATGTCGCAATCCGGGCGCGGCAGCAGGAGGACGTCGCGGAGGCGGCCGCCTGGCAGGCCACCAAGGCCGCCAAGGGCTGGACGAACGGGCTGCCCGCCGACGCGAGCGACGTCGACAAGTCGGACTACGCCATCGGCGTCCGCCGCGAGCAGGCCCGCAACGCCCGCGTCTACGAGGGAAGCCTCACCAAGCGGGGCGGCGGCACGCTGTTCCTCACCGGCGCCAACACCTGGCACGGGACGAGCACTGTCCAAGCCGGCAAGATGTCGATCGTCGGCTCGC
The DNA here is from genome assembly GCF_003013775.1 of Micromonospora sp. MH33. Classification (NCBI taxonomy): domain Bacteria; kingdom Bacillati; phylum Actinomycetota; class Actinomycetes; order Micromonosporales; family Micromonosporaceae; genus Micromonospora; species Micromonospora sp. MH33. The sequence continues at coordinate 23,563 of NZ_MUYZ01000013.1, read as the reverse complement.
ACGCCAGCACGATCGACGTGGTCGGCGGCGTCCTCGGCGGCAGCGGCAGCGTGGCGGGCGGCATCGATGTCACCGGCGGGGTGCTGCAGCCCGGCCTCTCGTCGGACGAGGCGGCGCGGATCACCGACGTGCCCGCCACCGCCGGCAACGTCCTGGCCGTGGGCGGGGACGTGACCATCGGCCGGGCGGGCCGCCTCGCCGTGACCATCTCGGGCCAGCATGACTACACCAGCGTCCGGGCCGCTGGTGCGCTGGCGCTGGCCGGCGAGCTGGACCTGGACGTCCGCGGGCGGCTGACCCCGGGCACCGTGCTGACCATCATGAGCGGCAGCTCGATCAGCGGCAGCTTCCACGCCCTGCCGGAGAATCGCGTCCTGAACGCGGGCGGTCACCTGTTCCGGGTGTCGTACCGCAACAACAGCGTGACCCTGACCGTCCTGCGCGGCCTGCCCGGCTAGGCAGAGCAAACCGTCGGCAGGGAATCGGTGGGCCGCGGCGCCGGAATCGGCGTCGCGGCCCACCGCCGTGCAGGACCCTGCCGGCGCCGGACGTCATCTGGCCGTCACCAGGACCGCCGTGGAGCAGCAACTTCAGGCCGACCGTAGGTGATCCGGCGGGGATTCGGCCGGACACCTGAGGACTACGATGGCGTCATGGCCGAGACCCTCACGTTGACGTTGACGTTGGAGCAGCGTGGTCCGGCGGGGGCGTTCGTGCTGTCCGACGAGCAGGTAGCCGTCGTGGGGGAGGGACGCAGGACGTTCCCGGTGCGGGTCAGCGTCAACGGGGTGACGTTGCCGCTGCGGGTGGCTCGGATGGGTGGCGAGAACCTGGTCGGGTTGTCCCGCGCGGCCCGGGAACGGGCTGGGGTCAGCATCGGGTCGGCGTACGAGGTCGGCATCGCCCCCGACGTGGGGACGCGTGCTGTCGAGGTGCCTGAGGACCTGGCCGGCGCTCTGGTCGGCGACGCCGAAGCGCAGGTGGCGTTCGAGGCGCTGGCCCCCTCGCATCGGAAGGAGTTCGTCCGCTGGATCACCGAGGCCAAGCGGGAGGCCACCCGGGCGCAGCGCGTCACCAAGACCATCGAGATGTTACGTGCCGGCACGCACCGCTGAGGCCACCGGATCCCGGCGCCGTTCAGTCGCCGGTGAACAGCGCCGGCTTGGCCGACACGCCCTTCGTCATATCGATGATGGAGTGCGTGCCTGAGTGGGGTTGCGCCGCGAACAGCGTGTCCCGGTCGATCGGTTGGGTCGCCGCTGGGCGGCGCGCCAGTCGTCGAGTAGGCACTCGTTGATCCCGCTGTCGTCATCGGCGGGATCGAGCCGCGCAGGGAACTCGTCCTCGGTGACGTGCATCCTTTCCCGCCCCTGACCACCGTGGTCCGCCCAGAGCCGGCGGCCCGGGGGACGACTGACCGCTAGTCGACTGAGATGTCGGTCACCGCCGCACCGGCCGAGCCTGAAGACAGGGCCTGACCAGGGGTTTCACCCACCTTCGGGTGATCGGCGGACGGTCGGAGCGGGCGGCGCTCCTGACCGGAACTTCACTGTCAGCTAGTCGTCCGCCAATTCGCTTCCCTTCCGGACACGGCGTGCCGCTGACTGGAGGCATCCATTGAAAACGAAACGGAGTCAGCCGTGTCCACCACCAACCAGACCGGGCGGGCGATCGTCCTCGGCGGCAGCATCGGCGGCTTGCTCGTCGCCCGGGTGCTGAGCAATTCGTACGCGACGGTGACCGTCTTCGACCGGGACGAGCTGCCGGCGGAAGCCGCCGACCGCAAGGGTGTGCCGCAGAGCGAGCACTCGCACGGCCTGCTCGCCCGGGGTCGCCAGATCCTCGACGAATTGTTCCCCGGCCTGACCGCCGACCTGACCGCCCACGGTGCCGTCCCCGTCGACATCCAACGGGACTGCCTCTGGATCAACGACGGCCACCGGATCCCCCGGGTCGCCTCCGGTTTGGCGGGGCTCTGTGTCAGCCGACGTGCCCTGGAGGCGTACGTCCGGGATCGGGTCCGTGCGCTGCCCAACGTGGAGATCCGGGACCGGTGCGAGGCGGTGGGGCTGCTCGCCGACGGCGGCGCGGTGACCGGCGCGCGGGTCCTTCCCCGGGGCGGCCGGGAGGAGCGCCACGACGCCGACCTCGTCGTGGACGCGACCGGCCGCGGCAACCGCGGTCCCACCTGGCTCGCCGAACTCGGCTACCAGCCGCCCGCTGAGGAGCGGGTGGACCCCCGGACGGTGTACGTCTCCCGCGACTACCGTCGCGTCCCGGGGGACACCGACTTCGCCGCCGTCATCAATAGCCCGTCGCCGGCAGCCCCGTACGGCGGGGTGGCCATCTCCGCGGAAGGCGACCGGTGGATGGTGACGCTCCTCGGTGTCGGCCCGGACCACGCCCCGCCGGTCGACTCCGAGGGCTACCTCGCCTTCGCCGGTCGGCTGCCCGCGCCGGAGCTGCACGCGCTGTTGAGCCGGGCCGAGCCGCTCGGCCCGCCGAAGCGGATGCGGCTGCCCACGAGCCTGCGCCGCCGCTACGAGCGCCTCGCCCGTCTCCCGGAGGGGTTCATCGCGGTCGCCGATGCGGTGTGCAGCTTCAATCCCGCGTACGGGCAGGGCATGACGGTGGCCGCGGCGGAGGCGATCGTGCTGCGTGACTGCCTCCGCCGAGGCCGGCGGGACCTGCCCCGCCGTTTCTTCGCGGCAGCGGCGAAGGTGGTGGACGTGCCGTGGGACATGGCCGTCGGCGCCGACCTGCGCCATCCGGCCGTGGTCGGGCCGCGCAGCGGCCGGACACGCTTCCTCAACGGGTACGTCGCCCGGCTGCACGCCGCCGCCGCACGGCACCCCGTCGTCGGGCGGCGTTTCCTGAGCGTCGCCAACCTGATGACGCCGCCGCCGGGGCTCTTCGCGCCGGGGATCGTCGCCCGGGTGCTCTGGTCCGGCCGGCGCACCACGCCGGCGCCGGGCCACCGGCCGCTGGTGCCGCAGGTCGAGGAGTTGGTCGCCCGGTAGGTCGGCCCGCGCGGGTCGGCGGCCGGGGAGGGCCGCCCACCTGGCACGGCCGCCGCGCCACCACGTCCTCGTCGGAGGCGGCTACGGCCCGTCGCCCCGCACGGACCGGTCGGCGGCGCGACGAAGGTGGTCGTGCCGGGAGGAGACCTCCCGGGCCGGCATCCCTTGCCGGACCCGGTCCGCCGACCGCACCGCCGGCTGAGCCGGCACACGCGGTGCCTGCCCGCTCTCCGTGAGCAGGTTCTCCGTCTCCTGGACCAGGTAGTGCGGCCGGCGTTTGGCCTCGTAGTAGATCCGGCCGATGTACTCCCCGATGACGCCGAGGATCATCATCTGGATCCCGCCGAGACCGATCACGCTGACGATGATGGTCGTGTAGCCGGGAACGTCGATGCCCTTCTCGACGGCGTCGGCGACCACCCAGATCATGTAGCCCAGCGCGATCAGGGTGAGGAACAGGCCGCCGTAGATGGCCAGCCGCAGCGGCCGGTTGTTGAACGACAGGAGACCGTCGAAGGCGTAGTTGAAGAGCTTCCCGAACGTCCACCGGCTCCGGCTGGCCTGACGGGTCTCGTTGCGGTGCGCGACCACGACCGTCCGGAACCCGATCCACGAGAACAAGCCCTTGGAAAACCGGTTGTATTCGGGCATGGCCAGCACGGCGTCCACCGCGAGCCGGGACAGCAGCCGGAAGTCACCCGCCCCGTCCAGCAGCCGTACGTCGATCCACCAGTTGACCACGCGGTAGAAGGACCGCGAGGCCAGCATCCGCAGGAACCGGTCACCGTGCCGGTCCCGGCGGGCGATCACCTGGTCGAACCCCTGGCGGTACAGCGCCACCATGTCGGGCAGCAATCGCGGCGGGTGCTGCAGGTCGGCGTCCATGATGACCACGGCGTCCCCGGTGGCGCGCTCCAGGCCGGCCAGCATCGCCGCCTCCTTGCCGAAGTTCCGGCTCAGCGAGGTGTACCGCACCGTCGGGTCCGCGGCGGCCAGCCGGCGCAGCGCCACGAGGGTGCCGTCCGCGCTCCCGTCGTCGACGTAGACCACCTCGACATCGACGTCGGACAGTTCGGCCAGCGCGGCGGTCACCGCCCGGTGCAGCCCTTCCACCGACGCTTCCTCGTTGAAGCAGGGCACCACTACCGACAGCCGCACGTCGTCACCCCGTCCGACCCGTACCCGGAGAGCCGTTACCCGAGGTGGTAGACCAGCACACCATCGAGCTCCTCCCGGGTGATGCCCAGACCGTCGACCGGCCGGGCCGCGATGCCCTCCCACGGCGTCCCGACGGCCCGGTCGGGGATGGCCACCACCGACCGGATCCCGATGTTGCGCAGGTAGGCCACGCTGCCGGGATCGGGGAAGGAGGCTGCCGCCGCCCGGGTCTGCGCCTGGGTGGCGGGCTCGAAGCCGGCCAGCCCGTTCGCCACCCGGGGGAAGCCGTCGGTCGTCCACAGCATGTAGTGCAGGTCGTTCGTGCCGCCGATCGGCAGCAGCAGGACCGGCTCCTCCGCCACCCGCATCGCCGCCGGTGGCCGCGGCACCACCGGGTGCGGCGTCCGGTTGACCCCCTCCAGCCCGACCAGGGCCAGCGGTATCAGGAGAACCGCCGGCGCCAGCAGCCGCGTCCGCCTCCGGGTGGGCGACCGTCCCGCCGACTCGGCGATAGCCGTCACCAGCCCGGCCGCCAGCACTGCCAGCAGCAGGCTGGTCCAGTGCATCATCCGGCCCGGCGTCCGCAGCGCGTCCCAGCCGGGCAGGTGCCGGGACAGCGTGAGGTAGCCGGGGTCACCGTCGCCACCCAGCGTGGAACCGAGACCCAGCAGCACCGTCCCGAGGACGCCCAGCCCCAACGCGACCCGCTGCCGGACCGGATACACCGACACGAACAGGCCGGCCATGGCCATCCCGATCAGGGCCATCCCGGGCAGCAACGCCATCTCGGGGGGCCAGGACAGCTGTTCCCGGGCCGCCGCGTGCGGCTCACCCCACAACCAGGAGTCCGCCGGGGCGGTGACGAAGCCGATCAGCGGCGGCGAGAACATCTCCGTCCAGTCCAGGGAGCGCACGGCCTGCGGATTGAGGTCCACGACCCGCAGGTAGACCAGCCCCAGGAGCAGCGTCACGGCGCCGAAGACGAGCCCACCGGCCAGATCGGCCAGCAGCAACCGACGGCCGAACGGGGCTCTCTCCCTCCGCCGCCACCACGACCAGCCGTAGCAGCCGGCGGCCACCAGCACCGCGGCGAGCAGGAAGTAGACCAGTGGCAGCCCGATGCCGAAGCCCAGGGTGACTTGCCAGGCGGCGACCATCCACCCGGCCAACGCCCACCCCGGCCGGCGTCGCTCCGGCCGGTACCCGTGCCGCAACGACCAGCCGTGCCCGCGCGCCAGCATCGCCAGGGACAACGCGATCCCACCGCTGGAGAGGATGTTCAGGTGACCCGCGTGCGCCAGCCGCCACGGCGCGTACGCCCACGCGACCCCGGCGACCGTGCCGCCCCACCGGCCCGCCCCGAGCTGTCGGACCAGCGCGTACGCCCCGACGAACGCCAACGCGTGTACCAGCACGTACATGACGTTGTAGTGGACCAGGGCGGCCTTGAAGCCCGAGCCGAGCGCGCCCATCGGGGCGTATCCGAGGAGGGTGTCGCTGTAGGCGAACGTATACCTCTCCGGGTAGAACGTGTTCGAGTGCCAGAGGTCGAAGGGCTGGCTCAGCAGGGCGTGGCCCGACCAGGCGATCTGCCACGCCTGCAACGTCGGATCGCCGAGGTCGCCGGGCACCGTGCTCGCCGGATGCCGCATCGTTGGCCAGGTCAGCGCCACCGCGAGCAGCAGACCACCAACCATTGCGCCGGTCCATTCGTGGCGCAACCAGCGCCACCGCGCCCAGCGGTCTGGGCTCGGGGCGGCGGGGGTCGGGCTGTGGCCGTCGCTCGCGGCGACCGGCGGGCCGTCGGCGGCTCGGGTAGGCATAGATATGCATGATCCTCGATGCTGGGAGCGTTGTCGACGGGCGGTCCGAATTGTGGACTCGGCACGTCGACGCAGGCGGGGTGAGGGTCCGGGCCACCCTCAGCCGTCCGCGGGCACTGGCCGGTATCGGGGTAGCGGTCGCCGAACTGGACGCGCTCTTCTGCGTCGCCCTGTCACAGTTGGACGACGTTGGTGTAAAACCGGAGATCGAGACACGCAACCTTGACGGAATGTCAGCTGCCTGTCCTCGGTGTGCTCCTGCAGTGTCAGGTGGTCCTGCCGTCCATGAGACGGCGTAGTGCCTCCCCGGCGGTGGGGAACGCGAGTCGCAGTGTGTGGCCGGTGAGCCGAACTGCCCACCAGGTGAGGGCGACGAGGTATCCGACGGTGAGCGCGCCGCTGGTGTCGTTGGTGAGGACGATGGCGTAGCCGATTCCGAGGCCGGGTGCGGTGATGGTGCGGATGGTGTGGCTTCGGCTTGCGGTGAGGGCGGTGGCGACGCCGAGGAGCGCGGCTCCGGCGCTGCCGACGAGGCCGGGCACGCCGGTCAGGTCGACGGGTGCGGTGATCGTGAGTGCTTGTTTCCAGCCTTGGACGGCGACGCCTCGACGAGCCGGCCCTGGGCCCGTCGCTGTCCGGCAGGCAGGCCTATCTCCTTGGCGCGGGCCCGCGCGCGTTTGTCCTCGATGTCGCGGATGGCGAGCCAGAGCAGCATGATCGCGGCGTCGTCGGACGGGAAGTGCCAGCGGTTCTTGATGACTTTGCGGAGCTGGTAGTTCAGCGGCCCAGATCGCGTTGGTCGTGTAGATGATCTTCCTTGGTTCGGGCGGGAAGGCCAGAAACGGGATGAACCGTTCCCACGCGTTCTCCCAGGTCGCCACCGCGGCCGGACACCGTTTGCCGAAGTCGGACTCGGCGAAGACGAGCAGCTCGCTCTCGGCGGCCTCGACGGTCGGCGCGGTGTAGATCGGTTTGAGCGCGGCGGCGACGTTCTTGCGGTCGGCGTAGGAGACGAACCGCATCGCGGCCCGGATAAGGTGGACCCGCCCAGATGGCCGGGTAGCTCCGCCGCCAGTCCGCGTTTCAGGACCGCCTTGACCAGCTCCGCCAGCAGGCCGCCCTCACCGGTCAGCGCCAGTCCGCCCGTTTCGACTCGATCCATCAGGTCATCGAGCAGGCCGGCCTCGATCATGCCGTTCAGCGCGTCCCGCGCTGCTCCGCCCGGCCCGGCCACCGCGAGTTCAACGGCCCGGCCCAACTGATCGTGGGTCATGGTCACTTGGGTGTCCGCGACATGGAAGACTATCAATTACACAAACCAGCTGACACGCCCCCGCCCCGCCGCAGCGCCATCCACGCATGGCGCGGTCGCCACGCTGGTGAGCTCTCGCGTTGCTAATAGGTATTAGCGTCTTGACGCCGCCGAGGCCACGCGCGCAGACTCGTCAACCAACGAAACCGTCCACACCAGACAGCCGCCCAACAACGTCGAACACCACCCGCTGACCCGTCACAGCCCGCCCCGCTTCCGCTACCCTCTTCGGCCCGTCTCACGAACGGAGGAACCGTGATGGCGCGTGTCCCGGAAGGCTCCTGCACCCGACGCGCCCTGCTACGCGGCGCCGCCGCCGGCCCCGCAGCGACCGGCACCGCCCTCACCGCCACACCCACACCCACACCCGCACTCGTCGCACCAGCCGCCTTCCCGAACTGGCGATACGTCCGCGACGCCTTCACCGGACCAGTAGTGCGCTACAACCGCCACCGGCGAATTCATCTTTCTCGGCGTCCGTGGCGTCTACGACAAAGTCGACACCTGCCTCGGCCGCTGGGCCTGCACACCATCGGACCCGGCGCACGCAACATCCTCTGGGGCTGGTCACCCAACGGCTGTAGCGGCTGGCAGTTCGACCCGAACCTCCTCGTCTCGCCATCCGGCGACGGACTCACCGACATCTCTGCAGCACACCTGCTGAAGCGCAACGACACCGCCTACCTCGCCTACCACGGCAATAGCGGCAACATGTACCTGACCGAAATCGGGTGGGGCTTCATCGCTGAGGCGTTTGGTGAGGAGAACCCTCTGGCCTGGGGATTCTCGGCGACAACTTCGACGTCGATGCACGGCGAGGAGCAGGCCGAGGGTGTCGGTGACGATGCCGTGTTTGCGTCCGACGATCTGCTTGCCGGCGTCAACGCCCTGCGTGGCCGCGGGTGCGTTGGTGGAGGTCTTCACGCTCTGGATGTCGATCACGCAGGCCGACAGATGTGGAGCGCGTCCGGCCTTGGCGCGGGCCGGGCCGGGCCGGGCCGGTGAGGTGGTAGTTGAGTTGGGTGAAGATCGATGCAATATCAGTCGGGGCAAATGGTTGCCGGATACGCAGCGGTTGCGCGCCGCGCGAAACCGCACGATGAGACGAGGGTCTATTCCGTTGATCGTCTCTGGGGTATGGTGAGGCAACAAGCGTTGCTGCTCTTCGTGTTTTCCACTAAGGATGTCCAGCCCTATCGCTAGGGCGGACTGCGCCTGCCTACTAACCCGTTGGTCACTATCCGTAGAAGGTGGTGCGGCGACAATGGTCGACTTGAGCACGTTTAAGGATCTGGATTTAACCTCAACGCCTTATGGTCATCTTCTTTTCATGCACAGCAACAATGCGGAGGCGGAGCGGTTGACCGCCCTGGCTGGAGCGTTCGACCAGGACACCATTCACCGGCTCGAACGCTTCGGCATCCAGCCCGGCTGGAACTGTTTGGAGATCGGATCTGGCGTCGGCACCATCGCACACTGGCTGGCGACCCAGTGTCCTCACGGCGAGGTAATCGCAACCGATCTCGATACCAGCTTGATCTCCGAGGTGGGACGTCCGTCGAACCTGCGAGTCATTGCGCACGATGTGACTGTCGACGACTTCCCGGAGGGCAGCTTCGATCTGATCTGTTCCAGGTTTGTGTTCGAGCACCTCATCGACCGTGACGCCGTGCTCGCCAAGGTGGTGCGCTGGCTGGCCCCAGGTGGCTGGCTGCTCCTCGAAGACACGGGGCCGTTCCCGTTCGACTCATCGCCGAACCCGCTGTACCGCAAGGTCAGCAAGGCGATCATGGCGGTCGCCACCGAACGGATGGGAAGTGACTACGGCTGGTCTCGGTCGTTCCCCGCGCAGTTGCGTGCGAATGGGCTGATCCATACGGGAGTCCACGCCTCCAGCCATGGTGTTGGAGGCACGCCGATGGGACGAGCGTGGCGGCTGACCGCCGAGCACATCGCGGCCGACCTGGGTGCGCAGTTCGGGATCACCGCAGCCGATTTTGCGGAGTTCGCCGACCAGGTTGAGAGTCCTTCGTTCGATGACCTGTGCATCGCAAGTGTCGCGGCATGGGGGCAGCGTCCCTCCGTACCGACCATGCCCGCGCCGCGACAAAACTGATTTTACAGACATCGCCGGTGACCAGTCGGGCGGTCACCCTCGTAACACGTCAGTCCACGTGCTCACGTGCTCTATCGCGGAGAAGATTTATGGACCTCCAGCTGAAGGATCGAGTGATACTCGTCACCGGAGCATCCACAGGCATCGGGCGCGCCACTGCGGAACTGCTCGCCGCGGAAGGCGCCACGGCAGTCGGCGTGAGCCGCAACCCTGCGCCGGGAATCTCTGATCCGCAGGTCGACTACATATCCGCCGATCTAACCGCGCGGGGAGCAGGTGATCGTATTGTCGAGACAATACTGGAACGCCATGGCCGCCTCGACGGGCTGGTCAACAACCTAGGCGGCCCAGATCTCCGAAACGGCTTCCTTGGCATCACCGAAGAACAATGGCTCGACATGTTCGACCTGAACTTTCATGTCGCACGACGCATGAGCAAGGCCGCATTGCCGGCACTGCTCGCCGCTGGTGACAGCGCGATCGTCCATGTTTCCAGCTCCTCAGCCCACCTCGGCACAAGGCTGAACCCCGACTACGCCGCCGCGAAGCTCGCGCTGCTCTCCCTGTCGAAAACCTTGGCGGCCGAATTCACCAGCAAGGGGACGAGATCGAACGTCGTCACCCCGGGACTGACCAGGACGGCGATCTATGAAGCACCTGGTGGTTTCGGCGAGAAGGTGGCAGAACTTCACGGAGTCGAGTTCGACGAAGTCGTCGAACACATGAGCACTTCCGTGCGCCCACAACTAGCCAAGCGGGTAAGCGAACCCGAGGACGTCGCGAGAGTGATCGCCTACCTCATCTCCCCGCTGGCCAGTCAGGTCACCGGTGCGGAGTGGGTGGTGGATTCCGGCGTCCTCATGCAGGTCTGAACCCGAAGAGAGCAAATTTCGACACTCAGCTTGTCCTGCCGTCCAAGCGTGGGGTCTGAGCCGGTCGTTCGGGATGCATGGCGTCGAGGGTGCTGCGGAAAAGGCGGACGTTGGCCAGCGGATGCCGGGGATTGTCGGCGAGCGGCACCCGGCGCATCATCACGTTGGGGGAAGGCATCGACGATCTTGGGGCGGTGCGCGAGGAACGGCTCCGCGGTCCGGTCCGGGGTCGCGTTGGTGACGAAGACGATGGCCTGCCGGCCCGGAACCCCCGGGCGCTGACACAAGGGAATTGACAGCGACTCACGCCAGTTTTGTGAGCGGCGGCTTCAAGGACAGAGGGTCTTCCCTGGTGCGACGCACCAGGTCGAGGCTAGGCTGTGATTCACATTCGTAACATCAGGAACTTGTGACCCTCAAGTGTGCTCCCATCCCCATCCCACGTAATCGAGACTCGGCGCGGGTTCGCGTACGAGGTGACGATCAGAATCTCCTGGCCGACGGCGGGCCCCTCCGGGCCGCCCTCACCCCTCCGGCACTTCGCTCTACTAGGCGGTGATGGTTGCTATGACGCGCGAATCCGACCGCGCAGTGATCCGCTCGGGCTCCCTCATACCCGAGGCTCCGGGGGCGTACCCCCTGGTGGGGCATGCGCCCTACCTGGCGAGGAATCCGCCGCCCTGGCTGGCTGCCTGCCGGCAGGCCGGCTCCATCGTGCGAGTTCGCCTCGGCCCACGACCCGCTTACCTCGTCTGTGCCCCCGAACTGGTGCACCGCATGCTGGTGATTGATGTCGAGGCGTTCGACAAGGGCGGCCCCATCCTGGACAACGCGCGGCCGTTCGTCGGCAACGGGCTGGTGACCTCGGCACACGCCGACCACCGAAGGCAGCGGAGAATCATGCAGTCGGCCTTCAGCCCCGACCGCATCGACGGTTACGCCTCTGTGTTCCAGCAGGAAAGCGACGCCATGATCTCGTCCTGGGCAGCAGGAAAAGAGATCGACTTTCTTGCCGAGGCCCACGCATTGGTCGCGCGGACACTCGCGCGGACCCTGCTGCCCGAAGCCGAGCTGCCCGAGTCCAGCTGGCTCGCGGACAAGATCGCTGATTTCCAGGCCGGACTGCTGATCCGCACCGCCCTGCCTCATCCCTGGATCCGCCGGCTCCCGCTCCCCGCCAACCGGCGCTTCGAGCAGGCCCGAAGCCAACTACAGTCCTCGGCACGCCGGGCCATCACAGCGGCTCGCACCCGGCCGACCGCGGGAAGCCTGGTGGACAACCTCATGGCAGCCCGCGATACCAACGGGGACTCCCTCAGCGATCAAGAGCTGGTCGACCAGATCATCACCCTCCTCCTCGGCGGAACGGAACCCACGGCCTGCACCCTCGCCTGGGCCGTACACCTCCTCACCCAGCACCCCGACATTCAAATGCGCCTCCAAGACGAAATGGACAGCGTCCTGAACGGGCGCACGGTCGGCCCGGAGGACTTCAGAAAGCTCCGGCTGACCCGCAACGTGCTACAGGAGACCCTGCGGCTGTACCCCATCGTCTGGATGATGACCCGGGTCAACACACAAGAGGTCACCCTCGGCGGCCACCGCTTCCCCGCCGGGACCGATTTCCTCTTCAGCGCCTACCAGCTTCAACACGATCCCGCTCACTTTCCTGAACCCGAGCGGTTCGACCCTGACCGCTGGGACACACCCGTCAGCGCCTCCACACGGCAGGCGCACATACCCTTCGGCCAAGGGCGCCGAAAGTGCATCGGCGACACCTTCGGTATGGCAGAAGCAACCATCGCTCTGAGTACGATCTTGACTCGGTGGCACCTCCGTCCGGCGCCGAGCAGCCGTGTACGCAAACGCTTTCGCTCAGATCTGAGCCCCACCGAACTACGGATCACTCCACACCCCAGACATTCCAGGACCTGATTCTCCGGCGCCGTTCTCGGTCTTCATCAGACGTTTCGTTCAGGGCAGCATGAAGCCGACCGGATCCCAGGCCTCACCACTCCATGGAGTCCTGCCTTCTGTCGGCAATCGCGCACGCAAGGAGCTGAACAATGAAAACTTGACGGAACTTCAACAGATTTTTGTATTCAGCTGTATTCAGTGGCCCTCCCCGCATATTCGGCGATCCCCCGAAAGCTTCGTTCTCGACTGCACTTGCGCCCGGCTCCGCCACAGAAACAGGGTGGTGCACGGGTGCCGCGCCACCAGGAACTAGCGTGCGGGCACAAGGGATCGGAGACAGCGTGCGCGAGGGTGCGGAATCCGGGGGTGAGGGCCCATGTGCCGAACGGGCGACCGCGCGGAATGCCCGTGCACTTTCGTGAGAGTGCGGCGAATCGGCACACTCGGAGCCGAACAGGAGCCGGCTACGCAATGGTCGCTTCGCTATTCACCCGCGCACGTGATGCGTAATGTGGTGCGCCCGCTGGTGCGCCTTATGAACCAGGGCGTGGCCTGCTGAGCCAAGTCCGCTCTTCATACGAGGAGTTCGATGACTGATCGGCTGAAGGAAGTTCCCTATCTGCCGAGGAAACTGCCGTTCCTGGGGCACCTGCCGGGAATGGCCTGCGACCCCTTCGGTTTCTTCGACAGAGCAGCTCGGTACGGCCCTCTGGTCCGCGTCAGACTCGGCCCCAAGACCGCCTGTGTAGTTAATGACCCCGCCCTGCTGCGGCACATGCTGGTCGCCGGTCGCGGCGACTTCGACAAAGGGGGCGGGGTCGTCGAGGCGTTTATCAAGCTGTGGGGCGGAAACGGCGGCCTCGCGGCGTGCCCGAACGAGGCGCACCGGGTCGCAAGGCCGCTGATGCAGCCCGCTTTCCACCCCAGCCGAATACCGGATTACAACCGGCAGATGGTGCACAACGCGACGGAAATCGTCGGGCGGTGGCGACCGGGTCAGGTAGTCGACATCGACCGGGAAATGACGCGCCTGACCACGAAAACGCTGACGAACTCACTGTTCACCGATCCCGTCTCGGTCCGGTGTGTCGATCAGTTCCAGCACGACCTGCCGATCATCAGCAGCGGTCTCCTTGCCAGGACGATCCTGCCGGCCTATGGCCGACTGCCGCTGCCGGCGAATCGCCGATATCGCGAGGCGCAAGCGCGGACGCGCTCGGCCATCGACTCGATGATCCGCCACCGCCGGGAGGATCCAGGTGACTACGAAGACCTGTTCAGCCTGCTTCTGGTACGTGGACCGGACGGCACCGTCGCGCTGAGCGACGAAGAGGTCCAGGGCCACATCTGGAGCTTCATGATCGGAGGCATCGACACCACGGCCGCGCTGCTGGCCTGGACCCTCAGCCTTCTGGTCCGCCATCCGCACTGGTACACACGGGTGGAGAAGGAGATCGACACGGCGCTCGACGGAGCACCGCCCTCCCATGCCGACCTGGCACGACTGCCCCAGCTACAGCGTGTCCTGACCGAGACACTGCGTCTGTACCCACCGGGCTGGGTGGTCAGCCGGGTGACCCGCGCGCGGACCGCGTTGGGCGGCTACCGGATTCCCGAGGGCGCGGAACTCTACTTCAGCATTCGTACGTTGCTCCGCGATCCGACGATCTACGCCGATCCTGACCGGTTCGATCCCGACCGTTGGCTGCAAGGGAGCTGTACACGCGAACAGCGCGAGGCGTACCTCCCCTTCGGAGCCGGAGCCCGCAAGTGCATCGGTGACGCCTTTGCCCTGGCCGAGGCCGCCTCGACCCTGGCCGTGCTCTTGCAGCGCTGGCGGGTTCAGCCGGTGGCCGGATCGCAGGCCACGCTGAAGGTCGGCGTGGTGCTGCATCCCAAGGGGCTGCGCCTGCGTGTCACCCCAAGAACGCCGCCCCGTCCCCTCCGCTCCGAGACGGAGGATCCCGTGCCCGCACGGGGGCAGGAGGGATCGACCGGCACCCCGCATGAGACCGGCCAAAGCTCGTGACGCTCTCGCTGACCGAGTGCTCCAGGTGCCCTGGCGCGCGCACCATCAGAACGCTTGAGGGGACGTGAAGTGTTATGAGCGAGCAGAAAGCGTTGGGCAGGCTGCAGGGTCAGAGTTTCGATATGCCGGAACATGTGGCCGTCATCCTCGACGGCAATCGGCGCTGGGCGCAGCGGCACGGGCTGCCCGCTGTCGAGGGGTACCGGCGGGGCGCGGTGCAAGTGGGTAACTTGTGGGACTGGTGCGAGGAGTTGGGCATCGGTTATGTGACCGTGTGGGTGTTCTCGTTGCACAACCTGCGCCGGTCCGATGAGGCGGTGCGGGCGCTTCTTGAGGTCATCACAACTGGGCTTCGGGAACTTGCCGATCAGCGGCGTTGGCGGATCCGACCCATCGGCGCACTGGAGGCCCTCCCCGATCGCACCCAGGATCTGCTGTCTGAAATAGAGGCCGATACGGCTGACATACAAGGCACGGTGGCGAATGTGGCAATCGCCTACGACGGACGCCAGGAGATCGCGCAGGCGGCCCGCGCCCTGATGAATGAGCACTCTTCCGGTTCCGTGTCACCGGGGAGGGCCGGGCCCGGTCCGATGGTGGACGAATCGGGGCTGGCCCGGCACCTGTATACGGCCGGGCAGCCGGACCCCGATCTGGTCATACGCACGTCGGGGGAGCAACGGCTGTCCGGCTTCATGCCCTGGCAGACGGCGTATGCGGAATACCACTTCGTACCCGTGTGCTGGCCCGACTTCACCCGAGGGGACTTCGACGACGCTCTGTCCGTGTATGCCAAACGCCAGCGCCGCAGCGGTCTGTGACCGGCAAGGAGATTAAAATGTCCGTTCCGCCCAGCCCCGATGTCTTCGGACGCTCTTTCGTCGTACCGGAACTGCTTAGCGGGCTGGAGCCGCAGTTCCACCCCGAAACCGCCGAGATGGAGCGGAAGATCGACGCGTGGACTCGCCCTTATCTGGAACGAATGGAATTCGATGAGCAGAGGATCGTCGCATTTCTCGCGCGACGCCAGCCCTGGTGGCTGATCCTCATATATCCTCACGGCGTTCCCGACCGTCTGGTCGCCATGGCCAGGCTCATCCAGTTCATGTGTGCCTTCGACGACCTGACCGACCGGTTGGACGCCGAGGAGGTGTCGGAGCGCACCGCCAGCCTCGCAAAGCGGTTGGTCTCCCTCTCGTCCAGCTCGTCGATCCCGGACCTGGACCCCCTTACCGGGATGCTGGCCGATGCGTGGACGTCCGTCACCTCGGACATGACCGCAGGGCAGATGGCCCGGATCACAGCCGCCCTGAAGGAGTTCGTCGAAGCCGAACTGCGGGGCATCGAAATGGCAGACGCGGGCGACATCTTTCGGTTCGAAGACTACCGGCGCTTCAGGCGGTTCAATGTCGGCACACCGGTTTATGTGAGAGTGGCGGATTTCGTTCTCGGGTTGTCGTTCCCGGAGGAGTTCTTCACGGACCCTGACGTCGTTGAAGCGCTGGCGCTCGTCTCGGAGCACACCGCGTTCGTCAATGACCTGCTGTCCTTCGGTAAGGAGATTGCCTGTGGCCACTGGCAGACCAACGCGCTGGCCGTGTGGCACGTGGCCGAGGGACTCGACCTCCAGGCGTCCGTGGACCAGCTTGCAGCACATCTGCGCAAGCTCCAACAGGAGTTGGCACTACGCTCGAACCGCATCCGCGAGGGGCGGTGGGCGGGCCTCGAAGGGCTGGAGAGTTACCTCACCGAGCTCAGCCTGATGGTCCCCGGCGACGTCCTCTTCGAGTTCGCCACATCCCGCTACCGGGGAGACGGCTTCATCTGGGACGGAATCACCTCCGGCATCGCGACCTACCATCGCAGCCACTTCGACATCAGAAAACTTCCGCAGACCGAACAGCAGGATCCATTGCCCGTACGCGCACCCTGAACGGCAGTCAACCCCGTTGCGACCGTCTGAGCCAGGTCCGGGTGATCTCCCGCGGGGCACCGGGCCGCGGCTCGTCGGACAGAACCTCCAGGCCCCGTTCAAGGAAGCGCCGCCGCCAGGTGCGGACCATGTCCGCAGTGACACGCAGCTGGCGTGACACCTCCGTGCTGGAGTGTCCCTCGGCGCACTCCAGCACTCTTGAGTGTTGAACCAGAGCCTGAGCCTGAGCCTGAGCCGTCGAACAACGACGCACGCAGCCCTCCAGCACAGCCCGCTGAACAATCGGCCGTGTGCTGGGGGCTGTTGACGGTGGAGGTCGGCGCGAAGACAAACGAAACCACGCACTTCCAACCGCTGCTGGCCCCGCTGGACCTGGCTGGCACCGTCGTCACCTTCGACGCCCTGCATTCGGTCAAGGCGAACATCTGCTGGCTGGTCGAGGCCAAGAAGGCCCACTACATCGCCGTGGTCAAGACCAACCAACCAACCGACCGCCCACCGCCAGCTCGCGGCCCTGCCGTGGCGGGACATCGCCGTGCAGCACACCGCCTCCGCCTCCGGGCACGGCAGGCGCGAGTCTCGCTCGATCAAGACCTGCACCGTCGCGGACGAACTCGGCGGGATCGCCTTTCCCCACGCCCGCCTGGCCATCCGCGTCCACCGCCGGCGCAAGCAGTCCGGCAAGCACGAGACCCGTGAAAGCGTCTACGCCGTCACCAGCCTCGACGCCCACCAGGCCAGCCCGGCCGACCTGGCCGCCGCGATCCGCGGGCACTGGGCAGTGGAGAACTCCTCACACCACATCAGGGATGTCACCTTCGCCGAAGACGCCTCCACCATCCACCCCCGAACTGCACCCCGGGCCATGGCGGCTTGCCCGCCTGACCCTTGGCCAGGTGTGGAGGGGGCCCTGCTCGAACACCGCGCCGATCGCAGGACCCGCCCCGCCTGTTCCTGCGCCATCCGCAAGATCCGGTCAATGACCCTCACCTCTCCGGGCAGTGACCGGCCAGCCCAGCCCCACCGCACCTCGCGGCACGGCCGCCACGCCGGTGAGCTCCTGCCTTGCTAATTCGGATTAGCATCTTGACGCCGCCGAAACGGCGCGCGCAGACTCATCGATCAAAGAAGCCGTCCGCGACCAGCGTCCACACCGCACGGCCGCTCGGCGAGGCCGAATGACACCCGACCGACTCGCCAGGCCAGCCCCGCCCCACCGCCCCCCGTCGACCCGTCCCACGAACGGAGGGAACGCCATGACGCGTACCCCGGAAGGCGCCATCTCCCGACGCACGCTCCTAGGTGGCAAGGCGGCCGCCAGCGTCGCGATCACCGGCGCCCGCCTTGCCGCAACGCCCGCGCCCGCGCTCGCCGCACCAGCCGGCTTCCCCAACTATCAATACGTACGCGACGCGTTCGCCAGCCCCCTGCGCTACAACCCGACCGGCGAGTTCATCTTCCCCTGCGTGCGCATCGCATCAGACAACGGCCGCGTCGCCGCCCCAGCATTCGGCACCGACGGCGGCGTCCAATACATGCGCTACGAAGCCGGCCCCCGCCTCGACGCCAGAATCTGCGTAGCCCGCGCAGTCGAATAAACCTCTGCCGGTTGGTATTCCGCCGGGTGGTCAGGAACGTCCTGATCTTCCTCGGCTCATGCGGCTTGGCGCGAACCTCGACACCGACGCTGCCTCTCATCCCGGACCCGACAGGCCAATCCGAGTGAGGTGACGTGCGTCAATCACGGATATTTGGCCTGCGGTTTGTGCACCGATGGCGGGGGAGCATCTTTGCTCGCTCTCAAACTCATGTGCTTTGTGGGCTCCGAACTAGCTAGTGCCGCCAATGAGACCCTTTGACGAAATCCCCTAGACGTACGATGCCACCACCACGAGTCAGGCGGGTGCTCGAATTGGTTACAGGAGATCATATCTCAGTTGAGCCGGAACAGCGTGTCTGTGATGAAGTGATGGCCGTTGCGCGAATGCGCCCAAGCGACGACGCAATCGTGTGCGGCGACGAACGTCTCAGCTACAGCGACCTTGGTGCCATGGTTGGCCAGATCGTCGGCCAGCTGCCAGTAGAGCCAGGCCAGCGGGTCGGAATAATCGGTTACCGGGACATAGCGGTGCCCGCATGCATGCTCGCGGTGCACCTTCGTGGTCATTCGTTTGTCGTCCTCGACCCTGATGCACCGCCCGAGATTGACGAGTATGTACGGGAAACAACTGGGATCAACCACGTCCTCGATCCGCGCTCGGTCAGCCACAGCACCCCGAGCGCTGAAAAAGGCTGGCCGTCTTGCGACTACCACCACCATTCCCGCGACGAGGCTTACGTCCTGTATACCTCCGGCAGTACAGGAAAACCCAAAGGTGTTTCCGTTTCACAGCGCAATCTGACGAGTTCGAACCAGGCTCGTCTCGAGGTTTACCGCGACTTCGGTACACCGCGCTTTCTGCTCTTGTCGCCCTTCTTTTTCGATTCATCTTTCGCTGGCATCTGGGGAACGCTCGCCGCCGGCGGCACGTTGGTGATCGCGACGGAAGACGAGCGCCGGAATCCGGCTGCAATCGCCGCGCTGCTCGACGCCCATCGCGTTACCCACCTGCTCACGATCCCAAATTTCTACGCAGAGGTGCTCCATTGCGTGAACACTCGGCGGAGCCCGACTGGCGTCCCAACGACGCTTCGAGTTGCCGTATGCGCAGGCGAAGCCCTCGCCGCGAGCGTAATAGAGGAGCATTTTCGCGCCCTCCGCGGTGTCGTGCTCTTCAATGAGTATGGGCCAACCGAATGCACGGTCTGGTCTACGTTCCGCCGCTATGACACACCAGCAGCGCCGACGATTGGGAACGCGATCCCCGGAACCGATATCTACCTTTTCGACGAGGGTCTTTCCCCGGTGCCGGCCGGAGCGGTCGGCCAGATTTCGATTGCTGGACCGGGCGTGGCGAACGGGTACGTCGCTGATGCCGTCGAGACGGGCCGGAGGTTCGTCACGGTCGCGTTGCCGGACGGTCGGACGCGTCGCGTGTATCTCACCGGCGACCTTGGACGTTGGAACGCGGATGGAGAGCTGGAGTTCCTCGGGCGGCTGGATTCACAGCTGAAGATTCGTGGCGCCCGAGTGAACCCTGAAGCCGTCGAGCAGGTGCTGATGGCCGACGCCAGTATTCGGGCAGCCGCCATGGTCTACGACGCCGACGCGTTGATTAGCTATGTCTTCGTAGTACGAGCCACAGACGAGCAAAGCCTTGACGAGGCGCAGGCGCGCTCGCTGGTAGCGGGATCGCTGGGCCGCGGACACGTCCCCGATCGAGTGATCTTCGTTGACGAACTTCCGCGAACAGGACGCGACAAGGTCGATCGAGTCTCGTTGCTGTCGGCTGCGCGAACTTCGCGGCCCAGTGGCAGGCGCCAGGTGGGCACCATCGAAGCGCAGGTCACTCACGCCTGGGAGCGGATACTTGGCGTCACGCTTACCGAAACTCATTCGGAAACAAGTTTCTTCGAGCTGGGTGGCAACTCCATCAGCATACTGCGGCTCTCTCGCGAACTCGCCGCAATCATCGGGTCACCGGTTTCCGTGGCAAAAGTGTACCGATGTGACACCTTGTCGCGACAGGCTGAACTGCTGCGAGACCTGATCGAGAGACGGCCCGAATATGCCGATGTCAGTCAGGAGGCGTCCTGACCGATGCAGGGCGACCGGTGCAGAACCACGTAGACCCTCCGTAGGCCTCGTTCAGGCGCATCTGGGCGATGAAAGCGCGAAAATGAGGGCACCGAAATGGAACGGAAAAGACCCGATCTATGCTCCCTTGTCGACGGAGCGACCTACCGCTACGGGAACCCATTCGACACCTGGCGTTGGCTGCGTGAGAACGAGCCCGTAGCATGGCAGAACGGCGGCGAGTTCGGCGATTTCTGGTCGGTTACTCGCCACGCTGACGTCGATCGAGTGCTCCGTGATCCTGATATGTTCAGTTCGTCTTCAGGGATTCTCTTGAGGCCGCAGGCCATGGGTGCGGATCCAGGGGGAAACCGCACTCTCGCTCTGTCTGACGCGCCGCGTCACGGCGTACTGCGCAAAGCTGTCTCATCATGGTTCGCCCCGCGAAACCTCCGCTCGTTGGCTGAGTCATTGACAGTGATGGCTCGCGAAGACGTCGCAGCGGCCGTGCGCCGACGTGACGTTGATTTCGTGGCTGACGTTGCCGCCAGACTCCCGGTGGAGGTGGCGTGGATCTTCCTCGGCATTCCGGAAAAGGATCGTCCGGCGCTGACGAGGTGGTCGCTCGCGGCGTTCTGCTCCGACTCGGCCGTCGAGCGTGCCGTGGCGCACCTGGAGATTCTTGACTACTTCCACACGCTGGCGGATGCGCGCCGGGCGCGGCCAGCAGACGACCTTGTCAGCGTCCTGTCCCGTATCGAAATCGACGGCCGCCTGCTCCCGTTGGACGAGGTGGTGCTCAACTGCGACAACCTGCTCGTAGGAAGCACCGAGAACGTCAGACTGGCCATGGCCGGGGGCGTACAGGCGCTACTCGACCGAGCGTCGCTCTGGCAGCGGGTCCGCCGCGAGCCCGATCGGCTCATGCCCACGCTCGTCGAGGAGATGCTCCGCTGGACGTCGAGCGCGACCCACCTCGTACGAACGGCGCGGCGGGATGTCGAATTGGGCGGGCAGCGCATCGGCGCTGGACAGCGCGTGGTGCTCTGGCTCCCCTCGGCCAACCGTGACCCGATCGCGTTCGAAGCACCGGAGGTGTTCGACGTCGCGCGGTCGCCGAATCGACACATCGCACTTGGTGCGGGCCCGCACTACTGCCTCGGCGTGCAGTTGGCTCGGTTGGAGATCCAGGCTGTGGTCGCGGAGCTGATCCGGCGTGTTGGCCGCCTACAGGCGAACGGTGAGCCCGAACGGCTGGAGTCCATTGTCGTCAATGGGTACCGGACCTTACCCATCAGACTCGAAGCGGAGGAGATCTTGTGACTATCACTACACGGGCCCTGGTCGCATCTGCACCACGCGCCGAACTTCAGCTGACGACGATCGAGCGGCGGGATCTTCGACCCGACGACGTCCTCATCAACATCGCGTACGTTGGCATCTGCCACAGCGATATTCATCAGGCGCGGGAAGAATGGGGAACGGCAATCTTCCCCCTGGTGCCCGGCCACGAGATAACGGGTACCGTCGCCGCCGTCGGTGATCAGGTCACACGATGGCGCGTCGGCGACCGTGTCGGCGTCGGCTACATGGTCGACTCATGCGGCGAATGTGAGTACTGCGCCGATGGAACCGAACAGTTCTGCGTCAAAGGACAGGTCTTCACGTACAACTGTATCGACTACTACGGCGAGCCGACCTACGGCGGCTACAGCCAGATGATCGTCGTCCGCGATCGCTTCGTCTGCGGGCTCCCGGACGGCATCGACCTCGCCGCCGGCGCGCCATTGCTGTGCGCGGGGATCACGACCTACTCGCCCCTGCGGCGGTGGGGCGTCACATCGGGGACGCGCCTGGCGGTTGTCGGCCTCGGCGGGCTGGGTCATATGGCGGTCCGGCTGGCTAGCGCCATGGGAGCCGAGGTTACCGTTCTCAGCCGAACCAACGACAAGCAGGACGACGCCCGCCGGCTGGGTGCAAGCGACTTCTTCGCGACCGAGTCGTCGGGGACGATCGGAACTCTCCGCGGCCGGTTCGACATGATCCTGAATACGGTTTCGTCGTCGATGCCGCTCGATCCGCTCCTCAAGACGCTCCGGGTCGGCGGGGCCATGGTACTCGTGGGACTGCCGGGACAGCCGTTGGTGTTCGATGCCGAATCCGTGATCAACAGCAACGCCGTACTGGCGGGGTCCCTGGTCGGTGGCATCGGTGAGATCCAGGAAATGCTCGAGTTCTGCGCACAGGCCGGGATCGGTGCGGACATCGAGATCATCTCTGCCGATCAGGTCAACGTCGCCTACGACCGGGTGGTGCGCGGCCAGGCGCGATACCGGTACGTCATCGACGTCTCGACGATGAGCTTGGACGGCTGCCAGTGAGTGGCGATGCGTCCCACCGCCCGCTGGACCTCCGCTCCGACACCGTGACCCGGCCCGACGAGACCATGCGGGCTGCCATGGCTGCCGCCGAGGTTGGTGACGACATCCTCGATGGTGACCCGACCGTGCGCGCTCTGGAGGAGAAAGCAGCGGAGATCCTCGGCACCGAAGCAACGCTGTGGGTCCCAAGTGGCACGATGGGCAACCTGATCGCGCTCACGGTGCACCTGCGGCCCGGGGATAGGTTCCTCGCCCCCGCGCTTGCCCACGTCGTCGAATTCGAACTCGGTGGCTGGGCGTCGTTTGCGGGCGGCGTTCCCCATGCGCTGCCGTGGTCGGCCGGTCCGGGCCGGGTCAGCCCGGCCTCCGTACGAGCGTCGGTCCCGCCGAGTCAGCCGTACGATGCGCTTCGTGATCGGCTGCTCTGCCTCGAGAACACGCACAACGCGGCCGGCGGCACGGTGACGGGCCCAGGTGAGCATCGGGCGGTGACAGCCACCGCCAAGGAAGCCGGCCTGCTCGTCCACTTGGACGGAGCGCGAATCTGGAACGCGGCAGTGTCGCTCGACGTGCAACCAGCCGAGCTCACCTGGGGGGTCGATTCAGTTCTCGCGTGCCTGAGCAAGGGATTGTGCGCTCCCATGGGCTCGGTGCTCGGCGGCTCAGCAGAGTTCGTCCGTGCCGCCCGGCGCCTGCGCAAGATGGTCGGCGGGGCTGTCCGACAGGGCGGCGTGATGGCGGCCGCCGGCCTCGTCGCACTCAGTCGGATCGAGCTCCTCCGCAACGATCACAGCAACGCGCGGGTCCTCGCATCCGGACTCCGGGACCTCGGCTGGGAGGCCGCCTCACCCGAGACGAACATCGTCCTGGCGAGGGTCACCGACGCTGAGCGCCGAGTGTCGGAGCTGCACAGGATGGGCATTCTGGCGACAACGATCTCGGGAGCGGTTCGCTTTGTGACGCATGCTGATCTGTCGGAGAAGGACATCCAGGAGGTTATCTGGCGGATCTCGTCGATGTCGCCATAGCGGCTCTTCTGATGAGCCTGTCTCACCTGGCGGGGTAGCGCCTGTGGCAGGTCAGGGCGGCGGCGAGGGTCACGGATGCGCGGTACGGGCCGGTTCGCGTTCGTGGCGGTCACGCCGGCCATCGCTCCGTTTGCGGCGGGTGGCGGCTTGTCCGTGCGCCTGGCCCGCCGCAGGGGGCGCCCAGCGGCGACCCCGGTGCGGGAAAGTATCGATTCCGGGTGCCGGTCAACTTTTTCCGGCTCGCAGCCGTGTAACGGATGTGAGCACCAGACCTTTCCGGCGGCCGGCCCGCCGCAAC
>NZ_MUYZ01000129.1:0-17072 GCF_003013775.1 Micromonospora sp. MH33 | reverse complement strand
GTGGCGGCGGTGGCGCTCCCGGCGGCGGTTTCCGCCCGGGTGCCCCGGCCGGCGGCGGTGGCCGTCCGGGTGGTGGCGGTCGTGGCCGTGGCGGTGGCGCCGCGGGTGCCTTCGGGCGTCCCGGTGGCCGGCCGACCCGCGGTCGCAAGTCGAAGAAGCAGCGCAGACAGGAGTTCGACAACCTGTCGGCCCCGACCATGTCCTCGGGTGCCCCCCGCGGCCAGGGTCAGGTCGTCCGGTTGTCCCGTGGCGCCTCGCTGTCGGACTTCGCCGACAAGATCAACGCCAACCCGGGTTCGCTGGTCCAGGAGATGTTCAACCTGGGCGAGATGGTGACCGCGACCCAGTCCTGCTCCGACGAGACCCTGCTGCTGCTGGGTGAGCACCTCGGCTTCGACGTGCAGATCGTCAGCCCGGAGGACGAGGACCGCGAGCTGCTCGCGCAGTTCAACATCGACCTCGACGCCGAGGTCGCGGCGGACCGCCTGGTCAGCCGTGCGCCGGTGGTGACCGTCATGGGTCACGTCGACCACGGTAAGACCAAGCTGCTCGACGCGATCCGCAAGGCGAACGTCGTGGCCGGCGAGGCGGGTGGCATCACCCAGCACATCGGCGCCTACCAGGTCCACGTCCCGCACGAGGGCGAGGACCGCGCGGTGACCTTCATCGACACCCCGGGTCACGAGGCGTTCACCGCCATGCGTGCCCGTGGTGCCCAGGTGACGGACATCGTGATCCTGGTGGTGGCGGCCGACGACGGCGTGATGCCGCAGACCATCGAGGCGCTCAACCACGCCAAGGCGGCGGACGTGCCGATCGTGGTCGCGGTCAACAAGGTCGACAAGCCGGAGGCGAACCCGGACAAGGTCCGCCAGCAGCTGACCGAGTACGGCCTGGTCGCCGAGGAGTACGGCGGCGACACCATGTTCGTCAACGTGGCGGCCAAGCCCGGCATCGGCATCGAGGAGCTTCTCGAGGCCGTGCTGCTGACCGCCGACGCGTCGCTGGAGCTGACCGCTCCGATCGACGGGCCGGCACAGGGTGTCGCCATCGAGGCGCACCTGGACAAGGGCCGTGGTGCGGTGGCGACCGTTCTGGTGCAGAAGGGCACCCTGCGGGCCGGCGACTCGATCGTCGCCGGTGGGGCGCACGGCCGGGTTCGGGCCATGCTGGACGAGAACGGCAAGCCGGTCGACGAGGCCGGGCCGGCGCGTCCGGTCATGGTGCTGGGTCTGACCACGGTGCCGGGTGCGGGTGACACCTTCCTGGCCGCCGAGGACGACCGGACCGTGCGGCAGATCGCCGAGCAGCGGCAGGCGCGGCGGCGGGCGGCTTCGTTCGCCAACTCCCGTGGCCGGGCGACCCTCGAGACGCTCATGGAGCAGCTCAAGGAGGGCGAGAAGACCTCGCTCAACCTGGTGCTCAAGGGCGACGTCTCCGGTTCCGTGGAGGCCCTCGAGGACGCGCTGTTCAACCTCGACATCCCGGAGGAGGTCCAGCTTCGGATCATCCACCGGGGCGTGGGCGCGATCACCGAGAGCGACGTCATGCTCGCGAGCGCCTCGTCCGAGGCGGTCACGATCATCGGCTTCAACGTGCGGGCCGCCAACAAGGTCCGCGAGATCGCCGACCGCGAGGGCGTGGAGATCCGGTACTACACGGTCATCTACCAGGCCATCGAGGAGATCGACGCCGCGCTCAAGGGTCTGCTCAAGCCGGAGTACGAGGAGGTCGAGCTGGGCACCGCGGAGATCCGCGACGTCTTCCGCTCGTCCAAGATCGGCAACATCTCCGGCTGTATCGTCCGGTCCGGCCTCATCCGCCGCAACGCCAAGGCGCGGCTGCTGCGGGACGGGGCGGTCGTGGCGGACAACCTCACGATCAGCTCCCTGAAGCGGTTCAAGGACGACGCGACCGAGGTCCGCGAAGGCTTCGAGTGTGGTCTGACGCTGGGCGGTTTCAACAACGTCCAGGTCGGCGACATCATCGAGACCTTCGAGATGCGGGAGAAGCCGCGCGCCTGAGCGGTGTGAACACGGCGACGGCCGGGGCCTGCGGGCCCCGGCCGTCGCCGTTTCCGCAGGCTGCGACAATCTCCGGCGTGCTCAGGTACGCGCTGCTCCTCGCCCCCTCCGCCAACCGCGTCTACGCCGACGCCGCGGGCCGGCTGGCCCGCGCCGAACTGACCGTGTTCGCCGGGTCGGGGGTGCTCGACACGCCGCCGGTCGACGCCGCGGTGGAGCGGATCGGCGGGGTGGAGTACCTGACCTTCGCCGCCCCGGAGCCCGGCCCGGGCGCCCGGGACCTGGCCCACCTGGCCAACCTGTCGGCGGCGTACGCGCTCTTCGAGCGGGTGGGCGACGACCTGCTGCGGCCGGTGCCGCTGCGCCCCCTCGCCCGGTACGACTCCGACCTCATCACCATCCCCAAGTACGCCGGCAAGACCAACGAGCAGTTCACCCGGCTGCTGCTCAACGTCACCCTGCTGGCGTCGGCCTCGGCACCCCGGATGCTGGACGGGCCGGTCGTGGTGCTCGACCCGCTCTGCGGCCGGGGCACCACCCTCAACCAGGCGCTGATGTACGGCTACGACGGCATCGGCGTGGAACACGACGGCAAGGACGTGGACGCGTACGCGGCGTTCCTGCGTACCTGGCTGCGCCGCAAGCGGCTCAAGCACACCGCCGAGACGGTGCCGGTGCGGCGGGACCGGAAGCTCGTGGCCCGGCGGTTCGAGGCGGTCCTCGCGCCGTCCCGGGACGCGCACCGGTCCGGGGCGACCCAGCGGGTCACCGTGCTGCACGCCGACACCACCCGGGCGCGCGAGGTGCTCCGTCCCCGCTGCGCCGACGTGATCGTCACCGACGCACCGTACGGGGTTGTCCACGGCAGCCGCACCGACGCGGGGCTCTCCCGCAGCCCCCTGGAACTGCTCACCGCCGCCGTGCCGGTCTGGCGGGAGCTGCTGCGCCCGGGCGGGGCGCTGGGGCTGTCCTGGAACACCCACGTGGCCCCGCGCGCGGCGGCCGAGGCGGTGCTGGCCGGCGCCGGCCTGCGGGTGGTGGACGGGCCCGGCTGGCGGGACCTCGCACACCGGGTCGACCAGGCGATCGAGCGGGACGTGGTGGTGGCGGTCGCGCCGGAGGAAAACGGGTGACCCGGGGCGCGCTCCTGCCGTACCGTTGCTCGCCGTGTACACCGGAACCGCGCAATTCGACCTGTTGCTCCCGGGGGATTCCCGGTCCCTGAAGGCCAAGCGGTCGTACGTCCGGCCGATCGTCGCGGCGCTGCGCCGGTTCGAGGTGTCCGCCGCCGAGGTCGGGGCGCTCGACCTGCACGGCCGGGCGCAGATCGGGGTGGCTGTGGTGGCCGCCGAGCCGGCACACGTCCGCGAGGTGCTCGACTCCTGCGAGCGGCTGGTGGCCGCCCGCCCGGAGACCGAGCTGCTGTCGGTCCGTCGCCGCCTGTACGGCGAGGAGGACTGACCCGTCGCGTCGCCGCCGGCACGGGCGGCCCCGCGCGGGGGCGGCGATCGCGCGGGTAATGTTCGGGATGTTGGGCGGTCGGACCCGGCGGCGCCCGTGCCGTCCGTCTCCGGCCGACGGCTTCAAGTCGCGGCACGGCGTCAGACGCGCCGGGCTGGAGCCGTCGTAGCAGGCACGAAGCCCTGGAGGTGGGGGACATGACGGATCCGGCCAAGGTACGCCGGCACGCGGAGCGCATCCGTGAACTGGTCGCGTCGGTGGTGCGGAGCCAGATCAAGGACCCCCGGCTCGGGATGATCACCATCACCGACGCCCGGATCACCGCCGATCTCCGCGACGCCACCGTCTTCTACACCGTGCTCGGCGACGCGGCGGCCCAGGCCAGCACCGCCGCCGCGCTGGAGAGCGCCAAGGGCCTGCTGCGCAGCACGGTCGGCAAGGCGCTCGGGCTGCGCCACTCGCCGACCCTGACCTTCGTCCTCGACGACGTGCAGGACCAGGTCAAGCACATCGACGACCTGCTTGCGGCGGCCCGCAACGCCGACGCCGAGGTCCAGCGCCTGGCCGCCAAGGCCCAATACGCGGGCGAGCCCCAGCCGTACCGGGTGGAGGACGAGGACTCCGACGCCGAGGTCGAGGACGAGGAGACCGAGGACGACGAGCCGCGCGGCGGCGACCGCCGGTGACCGGTTCCGCCGCGGGCGGCCCGCCGGCCGGTGCCGGCCCGACCGACACCGACTGGGCGGCCGCCGTCGCGGCGGTACGCGGGCTCCCCGCCACCGCGCGGGTGTTGCTCATCTGCCACGTCAACCCGGACGGCGACGCGCTGGGCAGCATGCTCGGCTTCGGGCTGGGCCTGCGCCGGCTCGGCGTACGGCAGCTCCAGGCGACCTTCCCCGGCCCGCCGGAGGTGCCCGAGCCGTTCCGCTGGCTGCCCGGGTCCGACCTGCTGGTGGCGCAGGACGACGCGTACCCGGATCCGGACCTGGTGATCTGCTTCGACGCGGCGAGCGAGTCCCGGCTGGGCGACCTGGTCGACCGGCTGGACAAGGCGGGCACCGCGTTGGTGCTGGACCACCACGCCTCGAACACCGGGTTCGGCGGCATCCACCTGGTGGACCCGCACGCGGCGGCCACCTCGGTGGTCGCGCTCGGGCTGCTGGACCGGCTCGGGGTGGCGCTGGACGCGGAGATCGCGGCCTGCCTCTACGTGGCGCTGAGCACCGACACCGGCTCGTTCCGCTTCGAGGCCACCACGCCCGCCGTGCACGAGCTGGCGGCCCGGCTGCTGGCCACCGGGATCCGGCCGGGGGAGATCTCCCGGCAGATCTTCGACACCCGGCCGTTCGGTGCGGTCCGCCTCTTCGGCGAGGTGCTGGGCCGGGCCCGGCTGGAGCCGGCGGCCGCCGCCGGGCACGGCCTGGTCTGGACCTACGCCACCCGCGACGACCTGGCCCGCCACGACCAGCCGGCGTACGTGCTGGAGGCCCTGATCGACTCGGTGCGCTGCACCGCCGAGGCGGACGTGAGTTGCGTGGTCAAGCAGGCCGGCGACGCCGAGTGGGCGGTCTCGCTGCGCAGCAAGGGTGCGGTCGACGTGAGCCGGGTGGCGACGGTGCTCGGCGGCGGCGGCCACCGGTTCGCGGCCGGGTTCACCGGACGAGGCACGGTCGACGAGGTGGTCGAGCGGATCCGCGCCGAGCTGTCCGGCGCCCTGCTGCCCGCCTGACCCACTCCGGTTCGGGGTGGGAACCGGGGGTTACTCCGGGGCGTGCCGGTCTTCCCGCGCTCCGTGACGCTGGGGACAATCGGGTGATGGATCACCCCCGTGAGCTCACCGTCGAGGCGCCCCGGGTCTGGGACCGCCCGGTCGTCTCCGTGCCGGTGCTGATCTGCCTCTCCCTGGTCGGCGGGCAGCTGCCGTCCTTCTCCACCGCGGCCAACCTCTACACCCTGGGCACCGGCGGGGCGCTGATCTGGGTCGGTCTGAGCAACCGGGTGCCGCCCCGGCGGCCGGCGCCGCGGCGGCTGCCGCCCGGCGCGCTCTGGTGGCTGCTGCCGGTCACCGTGTTCGGGGTCTTCGAGGGGGCCACCTTCGTGCTGTCGGTGGGGGACGAGTTCCCCACCTTCTCCCGGCTGGCCGACCCGATGCTGGAGGACCACCTGGTCCGCTCCGCGGCCTGGTTCGCCTGGCTGACCGCGTTCTGGGGGCTGGTCCGCCGATGATGCGCGCCCTGGCGATCGGCGGCTTCCTGGCCGCGCTGCTGCTCTTCGCGGCCGTCGAGTGGGCCGCCCGGCGGGAGGGCTCCCGGATCCCGTCCCTGGCCGACGTCTGCGCCTTCGTGATGCGTTACGAGGTCGGCCCGGTGCCGGTCGGGCGGATCGGCCTGTTCGGGTTCTGGTGGTGGCTGGGCTGGCACTTCCTGGCCCGCTGAGCCGCCGCCCGACCGGTTCGGTGCTGTCCGTATCGCGGGAACAGTGGGCAGCATCTGGAAAGTGAACGTTAATTTGGGTGGGGGCCGGCGCTTCGGCGTTGGTCATGGGCGGTGGTGCCACACCCGGTGCCGCCTTCCTCCAGGGTCAGACCGACCCGGGCTCACGCTGCCAGGGAGCCGCTCCGGTGATCCCGGACCGCTGCCGGCGCTCAGCAGACCGACGGCTCCACGTCGCGGCGCGGTGGACGCGCCGGGCTGGAGGGTCGGACGCCCCGTAGGGCCGCCGTGCGCCGGTGGTCCGCACCCTGGAAGGGAACTCCCATGGCGACCAAGCGCAAGCCGCAGACCGAGAACACCACCGACGAGGCGCGCGAGCAGATGCGCCGCGCTCTGCAGACCTCGATGGACACCCGTCAGTGACGGTGGCCGCCCGGCGGTGACGCCGCATCCACGACGTCACCGCCGCTGCCGCCGTCCGGCACACCGCTCCGGCTCTGCCGGAGATCCACGAACGCGCCCGCCGCCAGCCCTGCCGCTGGCTGGCCGCCGTCCCCGCGCCGCCGCCTCAATATGAGGTTGGCGGCGTTCCTGCTCTCCGGAGCTGCCGCCGACCTCATGATCGAGCCGGTACGCGGCCGGCTCGGTAAGCGATGGGTGGGGTTGCGTTCCTTACGAGGAGCGTGCCAGGATCGGCGGCGATGAGTCAGACAGTCGCGCCTGCCGCCCCGTCCGCCACGGCGCGGCGGATCGCCGCGTTGGCGCTGCCGGCCCTGGTGGTGCTCGCCGCCGAGCCGCTCTACGTGCTGGTGGACACCGCGGTCGTCGGGCATCTGGGCCGGGTCCCGCTGGCCGCGCTCGCCGTCGGCGGCACCGTGCTGACGCTGACCGCCTGGCTCGGCACCGTCGTCGCGTACGGCACCACGGGGCGGTCGGCCCGGCGGTTCGGCGCGGGGGACCGGGCCGCGGCCGTGGCCGAGGGCGTCCAGGCGTCCTGGCTCGCCCTGAGCGTCGGCGTGCTGGTGGCGCTCGCCATCCAGGTCGGGGGCGGCTGGCTGGCGCGTACCCTCGTCGGCGGCCCGGGCGAGGTGGCCGACGCCGCCGCGACCTGGCTGCGGATCGCGGCGCTCGGCGCGCCCGGCCTGCTGCTCGCGGCGGCCGGCAACGGCTGGCTGCGCGGCATCCAGGACACCCGCCGGCCGCTGCTCTTCGTGCTCGGCCCCAACCTGCTCTCGGCGCTGCTCTGCCCGCTGCTGGTCTACCCGGCCGGGCTCGGCCTGGACGGTTCGGCGGTGGCCAACGCGGTGGCGCAGACCATCTCGGGCGGCCTCTTCGCCGCGGCCCTGGTCCGGGAGCGGATCCCGCTCCGCCCCCGGCC
Organism: Micromonospora sp. MH33; assembly: GCF_003013775.1. Classification (NCBI taxonomy): domain Bacteria; kingdom Bacillati; phylum Actinomycetota; class Actinomycetes; order Micromonosporales; family Micromonosporaceae; genus Micromonospora; species Micromonospora sp. MH33. Next base: position 9,777 of record NZ_MUYZ01000129.1, on the reverse strand, counting down.
CCGGCTCATCGGCCAGCAGTTGGCGCTCAGCCGCGACCTGCTCATCCGGGGCGTCGCCTTCCAGGCCAGCTTCCTGTCGGCGACCGCCGTGGCGGCCCGGTTCGGCGCCGCCGCGGTCGGCGCCCACCAGATCGCCGTACAACTCTGGTTCTTCACCGCCCTGGTGCTGGACGCCCTGGCGATCGCCGCCCAGTCCCTGATCGGCGCGGCGCTCGGCGCCGGGGAAGCCGCCGCGGCGCGCGCCCTGGCCCGGCGGATCGCCCTGCTCGGCGGCCTGTGCGGCGTGGCGTTCGCGGTGCTCATCGCCGCCGGCGCCGGCCTGGTGCCGTCGTGGTTCAGCTCCGATCCGCAGGTACGCGAGCAGGCCATGGTCGCCTGGCCCTGGTTCGTCGCGCTCCAGCCGATCGGCGGCGTGGTGTTCGCCCTGGACGGCGTGCTGATCGGCGCGGGAGACGTCCGCTACCTGCGCAACCTCACCATCGTGGCCGCGCTGGGCGGTTTCCTGCCGGCCATCTGGCTGGCCTACGGGCTCGACCTCGGGCTGGGCGGGATCTGGGCCGGGCTGACCCTGTTCGTGGTGCTCCGGCTGATCGCCCTGCTGCTGCGGCTGCGCTCCGGCGGCTGGGCGGTGGTCGGCGCGGTCCGCTGACCGTCGCTGCCAGCCTTCAGTCCATCGCGCTGCCCCGCCGAAGGCCGTCCCGCCGCCCCGTTTCCGGGACGGCTCAGCAGGTGTCCGGCAGGTCCAGCGTCGCGGCGGGGTCGAAGACCGCGTCCGGGCCGGGGCCGTCCGGGCCGCCGAAGCTGCGCGTGCCCAGGCCGAGCAGCCCCTTGTCGAAGGCCGCGCAGTCGACGTTGGCGGTGTACGAGTTCGCGTCCTCGATCCACAGCCCGTTCGAGCCGCGCTTGACGTCGTCGGGATGCGGCATGCTCCAGACCACCGTGTCGTGCACGACGACCAGCCCGTCGCCCGGCACCGTGCTGCTGGTCCGGAAGGCGTACGCCCAGACGAAGTTGGTGGTCACCGCCAGGATTCGGATGCCGTCGGCGTCCTTGGTGGCCCGGTAGCTGATCCGACCCTTCACCCTGGGCTGGTCGGCGGTGAGCCGGGCGCCGGGCGCCAGCCGGGTGGCGTATGCGGCGAAGGTGTCGGACGCGAAGCTCTTGCGCAGGCCGGCGCGGGCGTCCCGGGCGAACAGCCGGATCAGCGGCTCCGGGTCGTCCGTGGTCATGAACCCGCGGTCCAGCCGCGCGGTCACCAGGACCGTCCGGACCTTCGCCAGCGCGGCCGCCACCTGCTTCTCGGTGAACGGGCCGGTCCGCTTCGCGGCCGGCAGGGCGATCCCCGCCTGCCCCTGCGGGAACCCGGCGGCCGGGGTGCCGTCGAAGGGCCCGGACGCCCGGGGTGGTGCGGCGGACGTGGCGGCCGGTGTGCCGGCCGGCAGGCCAAACGTCGGGTACACCACCGGCCGCCCGCCCGTGGACGGCATCGACACCAGGACGGCCCCGCCGACCACCCCGACGAAGGCGAGTAGCAGCAGCGCCGTCACGCCGGTCAGCAGCGAGCCGGAGTGGCGCGGTGGTGCGGAGTCCGGCCGATCGTCGGTCATCGCGGCCCCCGGTCAGGAGTGGGCGAGATGTCAGTGAGTGTCCCACCTTGTCGCTCGGCGCGGTAGCCCCCGGACACCCTCAACAGGGCTTGAACGAGCCCGGCCCGCCCATCCACGGGTACACGGTGAGGAAGCCCTCCGCCAACCGGGAACAGTCCACGTTGCTGGTGCTCGACCGCGCGGACACCAGCCAGAGCCCGCGCTGCGTGGCGGGCAGCGCGTCCGACCGGGGAACGTGCCAGACGATCTCGTCGCGGATCGCCGCCAGGCCCGCCTGGCCGGGCGTGGTGCGCGGCACGTCGAACGCGTACACCCAGACGTACCCGGTGGTGATCTCCAGCACCGGGACGCCGTCCTCGTTCGTCGTGGCCCGGTAGCGGATCGTCCCCTGGGCCCTGACCTCCTCGGCCCGGTCGCGGGAGTCGATCCGGGTGGCGTAGTGCAGGAAGGTGTTGCCGTCGAAGTCGTGGGCCAGCTCCCGGCGGGCGGCCGGCGCCAGGAGGGCCAGGAACGGTTCCGGGTCGCCGACGTGCATGGCCAGATCGAGGCGGGCCGCCGTCAGGGCCTTGCGGACCTGGGTCAGGGCCGCGGCCACCTCCGCGGCGGTGAACGGTCCGGAGGCGGTGGCCCGGGGCAGCGTGATCGCCTCCGCGCCGACGGCGAAGTCCGCCGCGACGCTCCCGGCGAAGAGGTCCCGCGGCTCGCCGACCTGGCTCAGCGGCACCGGAGACGGCGTGGGAGAGCCCGTCGGCTGGGCGGTGCCGGCCCGGACCCGGTCGACCGCAAGGTGACCGAGCGTGGCCGTGGCGCCGAGGAGCGCCACCGCGAGCAGCGCGACGAAGGCGACGTGACGCTTGCCGCGCTGCCGGGACCACGCCAGCCGGATGCGTTCCGTGCGGGTCAGCGGCGTCGCCGCGTCCTCGCCGGTCATCCAGCTCGGCAGCCGGACGGCGTCACCGCGGGTGGCGACGTCGTATCGGTCCGGGTCCGCCGGTGGGGTGGTCTCGTCTTCGGTGGTCATCAGGCATCCCGAGGCGTACGGAGAGGTTGGCGGCTGATCTTCGCATCCGGACCGGCGCGTCAGATCTCGTGGTGCGTGATCTTGTAGAGCAGGTAGAGCGTGCCGACCACCAGGACGGTGGCCACCACGGCCACCACCACGAAGGACACGATCGCGGAGACCGCCGGGTGCCGCTCGCTGAACCGGGTGCGCCCCTGCCAGGCCCAGAGGCGGCGCCGCGCCGCCGCCAGCGCCGGCACGCCGTCCACGAGATCGGAGAGGCGGCGGCCGAGGGTGCGCCGCGGCGGCTCCGGGTTCCGCATCCACTCGGGCAGGTCGACCCGCGGGCGGTGCTCGTGCGACGGCGGGGTGGTGCTCATCCGGGGCTCCTGGGGGTGGGTTGACGAGGGGGTGGGGGCAGTTTGCCGGCACGGGGTCGACGCCGCGACCCCGTGCCCGGGGGTCGACTCAGCAGGTGTCCGGGACGTCGAGGGTGCGGTCGGGGTCGAAGACGGCGTCCGGATCCGGGTCCGCCGGCCCGCCGTAGCTGGGGCTGCCCACGTCGAGCAGGCCCTTGTCGAACGCCGCACAGTCGATGTTGGAGCCGTACGAGTCCGCCTTCTCGATCCAGAGCCCGTTGGAGCCGTTCCGCACGTCGGCGGGGTGCGGCACGCTCCAGACCACCGTGTCGTGCACCACGACCACCCCGTCGCCGGGCAGCCCGCCGGTGGTCCGGAAGGCGTACGCCCAGACGAAGTTGCTGGTGATCTCCAGGATGCGGATGCCCTGGGTGTCCTTCGCGGCCCGGTAGCTGATCCGCCCCTTCACCCGCGGCTGGTCCGTGGTGATGCGCGCGCCGGGCGCCAGGGGGTGGCGTAGGTGGCGAAGGCGCCGGAGGCGAAGTCCTTGCGCAGGTCGGCCCGCGCGTCCGGCGCGAACTGCCGCAGCAGCCGGTCCGGATCCTTCGAGGTGATGAACGTGCGGTCAAGCCGGCTGGTCACCAGTGCCTTGCGGACCTTGGCCAGCGCGGCGGCCACCTGCTTCTCCGTGAACGGCCCGGTCCGCTTCGCGGCGGGCAGGGCGATCCCGGCCGCCCCCTCGGGGAAGTCCGCTGCCGGCGTGCCGTCGAAGGCGCCGGCCGCCGGGGGCGGCGAGGCCGACGAGACGGCCTGCTCGCCGACCGGCTGGCTGATCGTCGGGTACGCCGCCGGCGGCTCCGCCCACCGCTGGAGGGACCGGTAGCCGCCCGTGGCGACCACCCCGAAGAAGGCCAGCAGCAGGGCCGCGACGCCGCCGAGCAGCTTGCCCGAGTGGTCGCCCAGCCAGATCCGCAGCCGGTCGGCGCGGTCCGGCTCGGTTGCCACGGCCGGCTGGCGGAGCCACTCGGGGATCGTCCCCAGCCCGTCGGCGGGCGGGTACGGCTGGTCGGGAAGGTGGGGATCGGAGTGCGGTGGGTGGATGGTCATCTCGGTTCCCAGCTGTGACGGGGGCGGGGGTGGTCGGGCCGGATCGGGTCGGGTCAGCAGGTGTCCGGATGTCCAGCGAGCGGTCGGGATCGTACAGGGAGTCGGGGTCCGGCACGGGGGTGGCGACCGGCTTCCCGTCGCGCCCCGTGCCGACATTCAGCAGCCCCTTGTCGAAGGCCGCGCAGTCGACGTTCGCCCCGTACGAGCGCATGTGCGTGAGCCAGAGACCGTTGTCTCGGGACCGGACGTCGTCCGGGTGGGGCACCTCCCAGACCAGGGTGTCGTGCACGACGCCGTCATGAACGCGCGGTCGAGCCGGGCGGTCACCAGGGCGGTCCGGATCTTCGTGAGGGCGGCCGACACCTGCTTCGCGGTGAAGTCGCCGGTCGCCCTCGCCGGGGGCAACGTGATGCCGGCGGCTCCCTCCGGGAAGGCGGCCGCGGGGGTGCCGTCGAACGGGCCGGCGGCCGGGGGCGGCGACGCCGCGGTGGTCGCCTGGATGCAGGCGGGCGGGCTGATCGTCGGGTACGCCCGGGGCTGCTCGGCGGGGCGCCGGGCGTACCGGTAGCCAACCGGGCCGAGGTACGCCAGCAGCGCGAGCACCAGCACCGCGCCGACGCCGAGGCGCAGCCGGCGGGCGTGCCGGCGGAACCAGATGCGCAGCCGGACGGCCGGGCCGACCCGGATCTCCCGCTCCAGTTGGCGTACCCGGTCGGGGATCTCCTCCGGGAAAGGGGCGGTCGAGCCGTGGTGGCTCCGGGGCGGGGTCGTCGCTGCTCATCATGCTTCCCGGGCAGGAGTGGGGCGAGGGGCGCATGATCTTGACACCCGGCTCGATCAGGGCGGTATCCCCCGCAGGGGCGATCACCGCCGTCTGGCAGGCTTGGCGGTCGTGAGCACAGACGGTCTAATCGTGGTCGACAAGCCCGGCGGCATGACGTCGCACGACGTGGTGGCCCGGATCCGGCGGCTGGCCCGGACCCGACGGGTGGGGCACGGCGGCACGCTGGACCCGATGGCCACCGGCGTGCTGGTGATCGGGGTGGGCCGGGCCACCCGGCTGCTCACCTACGTGATCGGCGCCGGCAAGAGCTACACCGCGACGATCCGGCTCGGCCAGGCGACGGTCACCGACGACGCGGAGGGCGACGTGATCGCCAGCACCCCGGCCGGCGCCGTCACCGACGAGGCGGTCCGCGCCGCGCTCGCCGCGCTCACCGGCGAGGTCGACCAGGTGCCCAGCGCGGTCAGCGCCATCAAGGTCGACGGGCAGCGGGCGTACAAGCGGGTGCGCGAGGGGGAGAGCGTCGAGCTGCCGGCCCGGCGGGTCACCATCTCCCGGCTGGACGTGCTGGCGATCCGCCGCGACACCCCGGACGTGGTGGACGTGGACGTGGATGTGACCTGCTCGTCCGGGACGTACATCCGGGCCATCGCCCGGGACGCGGGCCTGGCGCTCGGGGTCGGCGGCCACCTCACCGCGCTGCGCCGCACCGCGGTCGGCGGGTTCACCCTGGCCGAGGCGGCCACCCTCGACGCGCTGGAGCAGCGCGCCCCGGAGGTGGTGAACCTGCCGCTGGACGCGGCCGCCGGCCGGTTCTTCCCGCGCCGGGACGCCACGCCGGAGGAGGCCAAGGTGCTCTCCCACGGCGGGCCGCTGGACCCGGCCGGCATCGCCGGACCGTACGCGGTCTTCGGCCCGGACGGCGGGCTGATCGCTATCGTCAGCGAGCGGGACGGCCGGGCCCGCGCGGAGATCGTGCTGGCCCCCGCCTGACGGCGCGTGGGCGGACAGGGGAGGAGCGGCATGCAGCGGTGGCGGGGGTACGAGGCGGCGCCCGGCGGCTGGGGGCGTTCGGTGGTCACCATCGGCGTCTTCGACGGGGTGCACAAGGGCCACCAGTCCACCATCGGCCACGCGGTGGCGCGCGCCCGCGAGCTGGGCGTCAAGTCGGTGGTGGTGACCTTCGACCCGCACCCGGCCGAGGTGGTCCGCCCCGGCTCGCACCCGGCCGTGCTCACCGAGCCGGCCCGCAAGGCGGAGCTGATCGAGGCGCTCGGCGCCGACGTGCTCTGCGTGGTGCCGTTCACCCCGGAGTTCTCCCGGCTGCCGGCCGAGGCGTTCGTGCACGACATCCTGGTCGAGCACCTGCACGCCGCGCTGGTGGTGGTCGGCGACAACTTCCGGTTCGGGCACCGGGCGGCCGGCGACGTGGCGCTGCTGGAGCGGCTGGGCCGCACCTTCGGCTTCGGCGTGGAGGGCGCCCCGCTGGTCGCCGAGGCGGGGACGGTCTTCTCCTCCACGTACATCCGCTCGTGCGTCGACGCCGGCGACGTGGCCGCGGCGGCCGCCGCCCTGGGCCGCCCGCACCGGGTGGAGGGCGTGGTGGTCCGCGGCGACCAGCGCGGGCGTGAGCTGGGCTATCCGACCGCCAACCTGCTGACCCACCGGTACGCGGCGGTCCCCGCCGACGGGGTGTACGCGGCGCGGCTGGTGCGCCGCGGTGGGGAGCCCCTGGCGGCGGCGGTCTCCATCGGCACCAACCCGACCTTCTCCGGCCGGGAACGCCGGGTGGAGGCGTACGCGCTGGACTTCACCGGCGACCTCTACGGCGAGCGGCTGGCCCTGGACTTCGTGGCGCACCTGCGGGAACAACGGACGTACGACGCGATCGAGCCGCTGGTGGCCCAGATCGCCGAGGACGTGGAGCGGACCCGGCGGGCGGTCGGCTGAGCGTGCCGGACCGGGCCGGCGGGCCACTTCGCGGCCCTTCACCGGGCGCTTCCCCGCCGGGCTGGTAGTCTTGCGGGGACGTCGGCTGACCGACGTGGGGCCTCGCGTGCCTGCACGACGCCGCGGGTGCGAGGAACCGGTCCGTTCCCGGTCACTCCGACCGATCCGACGGACCTCATCGAACGTTCCACGAAACAGGGAGAACATGGCGCTCGACCAGGAAGCCAAGGCCAAGATCCGCGCGGAGTACGCGACCGCCGAGGGCGACACCGGTTCGCCGGAGGTGCAGGTCGCGGTCCTCACCAAGCGGATCGCCGAGCTCACCGAGCACCTGAAGGTGCACAAGCACGACCACCACAGCCGCCGCGGGCTGCTGCTGCTGGTCGGCCGTCGCCGCCGGCTGCTCAACTACGTCCAGAAGAAGGACATCAACCGCTACCGGTCGCTCATCGAGCGGCTCGGCCTGCGCCGATGACGTGACGGGGGAGTGGCCACTCGGCCGCTCCCCCGCTCCGGTACCACCGAAGAACCCGGCCGCGCGACAACCCGAGAGGGAGCCGGTCAGCACCGGTCTCCGGTAGTGGCCCCCGGGAACCCCGGCATCATGATGCCGGCCACCCGGGCGCTTCGATCGAAGACCGGCCGCCTGAGCAGTTCCCCGTGTCGTGGGCCGACGACGCGAAGGAGCACCACAGCACATGACCGAGACCAACCTCGGCACCGAATCCCGCACCGCCGTGATCGACAACGGGTCGTTCGGCACCCGCGAGATCACCTTCTCCACCGGCCGGCTGGCTCGCCAGGCCGCCGGCTCCGTCATCGCCCAGCTCGGCGAGACGGTCGTCCTCTCCGCCACCACCGCCGGCAAGCAGCCCCGGGAGCAGTTCGACTTCTTCCCGCTGACCGTCGACGTCGAGGAGCGGATGTACGCCGCGGGCCGGATCCCCGGCTCGTTCTTCCGCCGCGAGGGCCGGCCCAGCGAGGACGCCATCCTCACCTGCCGGCTGATCGACCGGCCGCTGCGCCCGTCGTTCGTCAAGGGCCTGCGCAACGAGGTCCAGGTCGTCGAGACCGTGCTGGCGCTCGACCCGCAGCACCCGTACGACGTGGTGGCCATCAACGCCGCCTCGATGTCGACCAAGCTCTCCGGCCTGCCGTTCTCCGGCCCGATCGGCGCGACCCGGGTCGCGCACGTCGACGGCCAGTGGGTCGCCTTCCCGACCCTGGAGGAGCTGGCCCGGGCCACCTTCGACATGGTCGTGGCCGGCCGGGCACTGGCCGACGGCGACGTCGCGATCATGATGGTCGAGGCCGAGGCGACGCCGCACGCCGTGGCCCTGATCTCGGCCGGCGCCACCGCCCCGACCGAGGAGATCGTGGCCAGCGGCCTGGAGGCCGCCAAGCCGGCGATCCGCGAGCTGTGCCGCGCGCAGAGCGAGCTGGCCGAGGTGGCCGCCAAGCCGGTCGCCGAGTTCCCGGTCTTCCTGGACTACCAGGACGACGCCTACGAGGCGGTGGCCGAGGTGGCCCGCGCCGAGGTGGCCGAGGCCCTCAAGATCGCCGGCAAGGCGGACCGCGAGGAGGCTCTGGACCGGGTCAAGGCCAAGGTCGCCGAGGAGCTCGGCGGTCGGTTCGAGGGCCGCGAGAAGGAGCTCTCCGCCGCCTTCCGGTCGCTGACCAAGTCCGAGGTCCGCAACCGGGTGCTGCGCGAGCAGGTCCGCATCGACGGCCGCGGCCCGCGCGACATCCGCCCGCTGACCGCCGAGGTCGGCGTGCTGCCGCGGGTGCACGGCTCGGCGCTGTTCGAGCGGGGCGAGACCCAGATCCTGGGCGTCACCACGCTGAACATGCTGCGCATGGAGCAGATGGTGGACACGCTGTCCCCGGAGAACCGCAAGCGCTACATGCACAACTACAACTTCCCGCCGTACTCGACCGGTGAGACCGGCCGGGTCGGCTCGCCGAAGCGGCGCGAGATCGGCCACGGTGCTCTCGCCGAGCGCGCGCTGATCCCGGTGCTGCCGTCGCGCGAGGAGTTCCCGTACGCGATCCGGCAGGTCTCGGAGGCGCTCGGCTCCAACGGCTCCACCTCGATGGGCTCGGTCTGCGCCTCGACGCTGGGCCTGCTCTCGGCCGGTGTGCCGCTGAAGGCGCCGGTCGCCGGCATCGCCATGGGCCTCATCTCCGACGAGGTCGACGGCAAGACCCAGTACGTGACGCTGACCGACATCCTCGGCGCCGAGGACGCGTTCGGCGACATGGACTTCAAGGTCGCCGGCACCCGGGAGTTCGTGACCGCGCTGCAGCTCGACACCAAGCTCGACGGCATCCCGTCGGACGTGCTGGCCGCCGCGCTGCAGCAGGCGAACGAGGCCCGGCAGACCATCCTCGACGTGATGCAGCGGGCCATCGACGCCCCGGCTGAGATGTCGGAGTACGCGCCGCGGGTCACCACGGTGAAGATCCCGGTCGACAAGATCGGCATGGTGATCGGCCCGAAGGGCCAGACCATCAACGCCATCCAGGACGAGACCGGCGCCGAGATCTCCATCGAGGACGACGGCACCATCTACGTCGGCGCGACCAACGGCCCGTCCGCCCAGGCGGCGGTGGACCGGATCAACGGCATCGCCAACCCGACTCTGCCGAAGGTGGGGGAGCGGTTCCTCGGCACGGTGGTGAAGACCGCCGCGTTCGGCGCCTTCATCTCGCTCCTGCCGGGCCGCGACGGCCTGCTGCACATCTCCAAGGTGGGCGACGGCAAGCGGGTCGAGAAGGTCGAGGACTTCCTCAACGTCGGTGACCGGGTCGAGGTGGAGATCGCGGACATCGACGCCCGCGGGAAGATCTACCTGGACAAGATCCGTCCGGAGGGCGCCGAGGCGCCGGCCGCCGAGGAGGCCGCCGGTGGCGAGCGTCCGGCCGGCCGGGACCGCGGCGGCGACCGTGGCCCGCGGGACCGCGGCGACC
>NZ_MUYZ01000128.1:0-17121 GCF_003013775.1 Micromonospora sp. MH33 | reverse complement strand
CGGGGTGACCGGCCCGACCGGCGAGCCGACGCCCGGCGAGGAGCGGGTCGCGCTGACCGGGGACGGGCTGAGCGTCACGGGCACCGGCGTGACCGTCAACGCGGCGGCCGGCGCGGGCGTGGACCGGGCCGTGCTGGCCGAGTCCCGCCTGGACGAGCTGCGCGAGCACACCGGCGCGGACGTGGTGGCGGTGACCCTGGACACCGAGGGCGCGGTGGTCGGCGGGGCCGACGGCGAACCCCGGCGCAGCCACAGCACCCCGGTCCCGGCCAGCCACGCCGTGGGCGCCGGGGACGCGTACCTGGCGGCGATGACCCTGGCGCTGGCGGCGGAGGCGAGCCTGCCGACCGCCGCGCAGCTCGCCCAGCTCGCCGCGACCATCACCGTCTCCGACACCGGCACCTGCGTGTGCCGGCGGGAGGACCTGCTCGACGCCCTGGGCAGCGGGCCGGAGGAGGCCGGCCGCCCGACCCAGGTGGGCGCCGAGGAGCTGACCGCGATCGTCGCGGAGCACCGCCGGGCCGGCCGGTCGATCGTCTTCACCAACGGCTGCTTCGACGTGCTGCACCCCGGGCACGTCCGCTACCTGACCCAGGCCCGCGCGCTCGGCGACCTGCTGGTCGTGGCGGTCAACTCGGACGGCAGCGTACGCCGGCTCAAGGGCCCGGACCGGCCGGTCAACCCGGTCGAGGACCGGGCCGCCCTGCTCGCCGCGCTGGAGTGCGTCGACCACGTGGTGGTCTTCGAGGAGGACTCCCCGGCGAAGCTGATCGAGGCGGTCCGCCCGGACGTCTACGTCAAGGGCGGCGACTACCCGCCCGAGATGGTCCCGGAGGCCCCGCTGGTCCGCCGGCTGGGCGGCCAGGTGCGCACCCTCGGGTACGTGCCGGACCGCTCCACCTCGGCGATCATCGACCGGATCCGCTCACACCCGGCCGTCCCGCCGGTGAACGAGGGCAGGCCGGCGTGAACCGACCGCTCGACCTCGGCGCACCCGAGGAGTTCCGCCGCCCCCGGCAGCTCGACGTGCTGATCCCCACCCGCAACCGGCCCGCCGAACTGGCGGTCACCCTCTCCGGGCTGGCCGCGCAGGAGGGCGTACCGGACTTCGGGGTGGTGGTGAGCGACCAGTCCGACGGCGACCCGGCGTACGCGCACCCGGCGGCGGCAACCATGGTCCGGGCGTTGCGCCACCGGGGCCACCCGGTGCTGCTGTCCCGGCGGCTGCCCCGGCGCGGGCTGGCCGAGCACCGGGCCTACCTGCTGGACCGGTCGGCGGCCCGGTACGTGCTCTGCCTCGACGACGACGTCTGGCTGGAGCCCGGCACGGTGTCCCGGCTGGTCACCGCGATCCGGGAGCTGGGCTGCGGGTTCGTCGGCAACGCCGTGCACGGCCTCTCGTACGCCGACGACGTGCGCCCGGAGACGCACGGGCACTACGAGGAGTGGCCGGGGCCGCCGGTGCCCGAGCGGGTCCGCCCCGGCACGCCGGAGTGGCAGCGGGCGGCCATCCACCCGGCGGCGAACCTCCTGCACGTCACCGAGAAGCTGCGGCTGCCGGCCGGGGCGTGGCGGGCGTACAAGGTCTCCTGGATCGGCGGGTGCGTGCTCTACGACCGGGCCAAGCTGCTCGACTCCGGCGGCTTCGAGTTCTGGCGCCGGCTGCACGAGCGGCACCAGGGCGAGGACGTCGCCGCGCAGCTCGCGGTGCTGGAGCGGCACGGTGGCGCCGGCGTCCTGCCCAGCGGGGCCTACCACCTGGAGTCGCCGACCACGGTCACCGAGCGGGACGTGGAGGCGTGGGAGGTCGTCGTCGCCGAGCCGGACACCCCGCAGCCGGCCTGACGCTCACCCCGCCAGCAGCTCGCGGGCGGCCTCGACCACCTCGGCCGTCGGGACGTCGGCCACGAACGAGTCGCGGTGCGGGCATTCGCCGCCGCCGGGCCGGTGCGGGTAGATGTCGCGGGTGCAGTCGATCCCGCAGACCGGGCAGTGGGTGGTCCACGACGCGATCGGGCGGTGCCGGACGCGCAGCGGCGTGGCCCCGTTGATCAGGTTGCCGATCCAGTAGACGCCGACCGTCGGAGCGCCCACCGCGGCGGCCAGGTGCAGCGGGCCGGTGTCGTTGGAGACCATGAGCGCGCACCCCTCGTACGCGGCGGCCAGCCCACCCAGGCTGAGCGTGCCGACCTGCGGGCGGACCGGCACACCGGAGGCGGCGACCACCTCGTCCACCGTCTCCCGCTCGGCGGGGGTGCCGGTGACCAGCACCTCGTACCCGTCGCCGGCCAGCGCCCGGGCGACCTCACCGAAACGCTCCGGCGGCCAACGCCGCCGGGTGTCGGTGGCCCCGGGGTGCAACGCCACCCGGGGCCGGGTCGGGTCGCCGAGCACCGCGCGGGCCTCGGCCCGGTCGGCGTCGGTCACCGCCAGCGCCGGCGTGATCGTCACCGTCGCCGCCCCGACCAGGGCCACCGCCTCCAGGTAGCGGATCACCTCGTGCTGGTAGTAGACGTACCGGATCCAGCGGTCCAGCGGCGGCGCGTCCTCGGCCCGCAGGCCCGCGGTGACCCGGGCCCCCAGCCCGGCGATGATCGGGTTGGAGTTGGCGCCCCCGCCGTGCAGTTGCAGGGCCAGGTCGAACCGCTCCTCGCGGGCCGCCGCCAGGAAGTCCCCCAGCTCCGACGGCGGCTCGTCCGGGCCGGGCTCGCGGATGCCGGGCGCCGGCGGGACCACCAGCACCCGGTCCACCGGGCCGGGGCGGTCGCGCCACAGCTTCGCGTGCCACGGCGCGCCGAGCAGCACGATCTCGGCCGAGGGGTACGCGGCCCGCAGCGCCTCCAGTGCCGGCAGGACGAAGATGAAGTCGCCGAGCGCGTTCGCCCGCAGCACGGCGATCCGCTCGACGTCGGGGACGCGCTCGCCGACCGGGCCGAGCACCGACGACGGCTTCAGGTCGCGGCGCGGCGACAGACGCGCCGAGCTGGAGTCGTCGGACGACGGCTCCAGGTCGCGGCGCGGCGACAGACGCGCCGAGCTGGAGTCGTCGGACAAGGTGGCCACGCGACCCCTACGGCCGGTCGATCTCGTCGGCCGTGGTGTGCGGGTGGTGCAGCTCCCGGTCCGCGGCCGGGTCGACCACGGTCCGCGTACCCCCGGAGGTGTCGCGCGGGCCGGTGCGGCCGACGGTGATGGTGCGCGGCGCGGGCCGGGCCGCCCGGGGCAACCGCACCCGGAGCAGGCCGTGGTCCATCACCGCGTCGATCCGGTCCGGGTCCACCCGGGACGGCAGGTCCACCCGGTATTCGAAGCCCCGGGTGGTGAACCCGCCCGGGATGCCCTGGTCGGCGTTGACCTCGGCCTCGGACCGGGCCCGTACGCACAGCTCCCGGTCGTCCAGCTCGACGGCCACCTCCTCGGGGGCCACGCCGGGCAGCCGGACGACCACCTCCCAGCCGTCGGCGATCTCGGTCAGCTCCACGTCCGGGCTGCCGCCTCGGCCACCGACCAGGCGGCTCAGCTCGGCGCGCAGCGACTGCAGCTCGCCCATCGGGTCCCAGCCCTGCTGGCGGCCCCGCCAGCCTCGACCGCCGCTCTGTTCCGTCATCGCACGTCTCCGATCCGGTGGGTCGCCGAGGGGGGTCGCAGCGAGCTCGGCGCGTTCAGGTCGTGCTCCGGGTCGACGCCGACGCCCAGCCGGTCCACCAGCTCGCCGCCGAGCCAGGCGCTGACGCCGAGGATGGCCACGGCGACCACCTCGATGGCGATCAGGGCGCCCCCGGCGGCCCGGGAGTCGGCGTTGAGCCGGACCACCCAGACCGCGGCGAAGAGCAGGATCACCGCGACGTTGGCGGCGGCGTGGGTGAGCCCGACCCGCTTGGCGCGGGTGCCGGTGGGCAGGGCGAGCAGGTCGAAGGCGCCGGCCGCCGCGGCCAGCAGGCCGCCGACCAGGCCGACCGTGATGTTCCAGTACGCGACCTCGCCGAGGAAGTCCGGCCCGCCCACGGTGTCGATCACGTCGAAGATCACCGCGGTCACGAGCAGGGCCACCGGGAACATCACCAGCATCGGATGCACGGGATGGCCGAGCACCTTCAGTCGGCTCTCCATCTCCGCCTCCAACAATCGCGTCCGGGCGCGCTGCGGCTCAGTCGGTACCCGCCGGCTCCGGGGGCAAACCTCGCGATCGACGCGCTCTCCTAGGCTGACGATGGCGGAAACCGACCGGTCCCGGGCCGGAATCGCCGTCAAGGTCAACGGACGGGGGAGGCAGACGTGACGACACAGGAGATCACCACCCCGGAGGAACTGGCGGAGCTGCTGGGCGCGCCGACGCGACGCGCGCTGGACAAGGAGCGCACGGTGCTGCACCAGCGGGACCGGGAGTGGCTGGCCGCCGCACCGTTCTGCCTGGTCGCGACCGCCGGCGCGGACGGCAGCTGTGACGTGTCCCCGAAGGGCGACCCGGCCGGCTTCACCCTGGTGCTGGACGAGACCACCATCGCCATCCCCGAGCGGCCCGGCAACCGGCGGGCCGACGGCTACCGCAACATCCTGGCCAACCCCCACGTCGGGCTGCTCTTCCTGATCCCCGGGCGCACCGACACGCTGCGGATCAACGGCCGGGCCCGGCTGGTGCGCGACGCGCCGTACTTCGCGGACATGGAGGTCGAGGGGCACCGGCCGGTGCTCGCCGTCGAGGTGACGATCGAGCAGATCTTCTACCACTGCGCGAAGGCGTTCCTCCGCTCCAAGCTGTGGCGGCCGGAGACCTGGCGGCCCGACGCGCTGCCGACCCGCGCCCGGCTCGTCAAGGAGGTGGAGGCCCCGACGGAGAACCTCGCCGACCTGGAACGCCACTACGGCCCGGACTACGCCCGCAACCTCTACGTCTGACCGCACCCGCCGCCCGGCCGCTGCGGCGGCGATTAGCTCGCCGGGGAGAAGCGCGTCGGCACGCCGATGTCCGACAACGCCCGGGCGAGGTGCGGGGCCGTGGTCTTGGCGTAGGCCGCGCCGATGTGCGAACCCCCGCGGTAGACGAGGACGTTGCCGAACACCACCGGACACCTTTCGGTCGGGCAGATGGCGTCGAACAGGTCGATCATCTTGACCTCGGGCATACCGGCCACCGCCTTCCGCTGCATCTGGAATGCGGGGTCCTCGTCGTGGCGCTCGCGGTCGAACGCGCAGGCCGACAGGTGGTTCCGGTTCTTGTCAGCGCACTGCACGATCGCCGGGCCGGGATGGGGGTTGTTGGCGAGGACGACGACCTTCGTGCCCACGGCGTCGAGCTCCTTCCACGAGGACCGCACGCCCGCGATCATCGCGTCGACCGACCACTTGCCCGCGGCGTCGAGGGCGCTCCCCGCCGACTGCGAGGTGACGACGTAGTCGGGACGTTCCTCGACCAGCCTGTGCAGCAGCGTCCTGTTCCACTCCATGCAGTCGGTGTAGAGCTTCCGGGAGCCATCGGCCATGCGGACACGGGCGCCGGTGAACGGGCAGGACGCCTTGGCGGCGATCACCAGCTTCCAGTCGTTCTGCGCGGCGAGTACCTGGAACGCCGGCAGCCACTGGTCCATCTTCGAGTCGCCCACCAGGGCCACCGTCGTGGCCCCGTCGGGATTGCCGTAGGTGCATGACAGGACCTCGGCACCCACGATCTGCTGGAAGCACCTGTCCCGGTTGGTGTCCGGCACATCCAGGAAGCCCTGGGCGAACTGCAGGGGATCCGGCGAGATGAAGTCGAACCGCTCCGGGACCGGGCCGATCGGGGCGGTGCCGGGCGTGGTCGACAGCAGCGCGGCGCCGGGCGCGTACCGGCCTCGGCTGCTCGGCGTCGCGCTGGCCGCCAACGCGGCGGTCAGGACCAGCGCGAGGCCGGCGCAGATCCCGGCCATGGTGAAGTTGCCACCGAGGCTCAACGCGAGACGCGGCGACCGCGAGATCGCCCGCGAGTACCGCAGCGGGTTCTCCACGAGCCGGAAGGTGATCCAGGCAGGAACCAGCGAGGCGAGCGCCACCACCAGGCCGCGATTCACCGAGAGGCCGTCCCAGTACGCGCCGGCAACGATGAGCATCGGCCAGTGCCACAGGTACAGGGAGTACGACAGGTCACCGACCCACCGGAACGGGCGCGTGCCGAGCGCCAGGACCGGGCCGCGGGGGCCCGCCGCGGCCCCGGCCGCGATCACCGCGGCGGCGCCGAGTGTGGGCAGCGCGGCAGCGTACCCGGGCCAAGCCGTCTCCTTCGTCATCAGCAGCGCCGCCGTCACGATCGCGGCGAGACCGAGCCACCCGAGGACGACGGCCAGCGCCCGGGGCAGGCGCGCGGCACCGGTCGCGATCAGGGCGATGCCCGCACCGACCGCGAGCTCCCACAACCGCGTCGTGGACACGAAGAACGCACGCTCCGGCGAGGTCGCCGTCTCGACGATCGACCAGGCGAACGACGGCACCGCCAGGACCGCGAGACCGACCCACAGGACTGGCCGCACATTGGTCCGCCGGAGCTTCCTCGCCGTGAGGATCGCGAGGATGATCAGCAGGGGCCAGACCAGGTAGAACTGCTCCTCCACGGCGAGCGACCAGAAGTGCTGGACCGGCGAGGGCGGGGCGTCCGCGGCCAGGTAGTCGACCGCGCGGTCGGCGAAACGCCAGTTCACCATGTAGATCGCCGCGGCGGCGATGTCGCCGCCGATCTCCTGCCACTGCCCCCGGGGGACAAGCAGCCGGGCCGCCACGGCGGTGGCCGCCAGCACCACCGTCGCGGCGGGCAGGATCCTCTTGGCCCGCCGCGCGTAGAACCCCACCAGCGAGATGCGGCCGGTGCGGTCGATCTCGCTGATGAGCTGCCCGGTGATGAGGAAACCGGAGATCACGAAGAAGACGTCGACCCCGACGAAGCCACCCGGGAGGAACGGTAGGCCGGCGTGGTACAGCAACACCAGCCCGACGGCCACGGCCCGAAGCCCGGCGACGTCGGCGCGGAACCGGCTCGGCGAGGGCTCCCGGCGCGGCTCGCGCCCGGCGGCCACGCCCGGGAGGGTGTCGGGGCCCGCCGGGGCCGACTTCTCGATCTGGGAACTTCCCGAAGCGGCAACTGTCGTCAACTCCGGGGAAGTCATCACGATCCTCGAGCTTGGGGAGTTCCAGCCTCGGGAACCATAGCGGCTGGTCAGGCGGGTGGGCAATCGTGACAGCCCTCGGCTGCAGCCGCCCCTGGACAGGCCGACATGCAGAAGGCCGACGGCACTGAGCGCGACGGGCATGCCGGGGTGCTGCGCTTCGACTTCCCCAGCAACGGGCGCGAGCAGCGGCTGCGCGGGATCAGCTGGGAGGAGTGGTTCCGCACCTTCGACGAGCGGCGGCTCAACTTCATCTACCAGGAGGAACGTTCCAGCGGAAAGCAGGGCAACTTCTTCCGGCTGGAGGGCCCGGACCGCGAGGACGGCTGACTCCACACCGAACTCCGGAGGCCCGGGTCGGCGCGTCGACCCGGGCCTCCGGCATGACGTCGAATCGGCGCCGTCCCGGTTAGCCCCGGTCTCCGGGGGTACGAATTTCGGTAGCAGACGACTGAACGACAAGGAGTGCCCATGACCACGAAGGTCGAGAAGTCCATCGAAGTCGACGTGCCGGTCAGCACCGCGTACAACCAGTGGACCCAGTTCGAGGAGTTCCCCCGGTTCATGGGTGGCGTGCAGGAGGTACGCCAGCTCGACGACCGGCGGATGCACTGGGTCGCCGAGATCGCGGGTGTGAAGCGCGAGTGGGACGCCAAGGTCCTGGAGCAGGTGCCGGACCGCAAGGTCGCCTGGGCGGCCACCAGCGGCGCCACCAACGCCGGCGCCGTCTACTTCCAGCCGATCGGCACCGACCGTACCCAGGTCCGGCTCTCCCTGGAGTACGAGCCGGAGGGGCTGGTCGAGAAGGCCGGCGACAAGCTGCACATCGTCGAGAAGCGGGCCGAGGCGGACCTGGAGAAGTTCAAGTCGTACATCGAGGGCCGGGGCGTGGAGACCGGCGCCTGGCGCGGCACCGTCGACGAGGGCCGTACCCTCGGCACGCCCGGTGTGGAGCACGCCGGGTCCTCGCGCGGTGACGACGGCAAGGCCGGCGTCTCGGCCAAGGCGGTCGCGGCCGGCGCGGTCGCCGCGGGCGCGGCCGCGGCCGGGGCCGCCGCGGCGGCCAAGCACCGCTCGGAGACCGACGAGGAGCCCACGCCTCAGACCGAGACGGAGTACGTGGTGACCGACGTCCCCGCGCAGCGGACCGGCGTATTCCCGCCCGACCCGGCGGACCCGCGCCGCAACGTGTAGGACCTTCCACCTCCCTGCCGGAGTGAGCCCGGTGGGCCGGCCCCCGCGCCGCGCCCGCCGGGCTCGCTCCGTTGCGGCGCGTATCGTTGCCGCCCGTGACCGACCTCGAACGACGCACACCGGGGATCACCGTCGCCACCCCGGCGGACCGCGGGCGGGTCGTCGACTCGCTGGTCGCCGCCTTCGTCGCCGACCCCGTCCTGACCCACCTCTTCCCCGACCCGGCCAGCTACCCCCGGCACGCCGCCGCCTTCTTCGGGCACCTCTTCGACAAGCGGGTCCACCGGGGAACCATCTGGACGATCGGCCGGGGCGCCTCGGTGGCGATCTGGGAACCACCCGTCCCGCCGGAGCCGGAGCCGGCCGACCCGCTCGCCACCCACCTGCCCGCCGACGCGCTGGCCCGGGTCCGCGCCTACGACGCGGCCGTGCACGCCGCGCTGCCGGCCGGCCCGTTCTGGTACCTCGGCGTGCTCGGAACCCACCCCGACAGC
Organism: Micromonospora sp. MH33; assembly: GCF_003013775.1. Classification (NCBI taxonomy): domain Bacteria; kingdom Bacillati; phylum Actinomycetota; class Actinomycetes; order Micromonosporales; family Micromonosporaceae; genus Micromonospora; species Micromonospora sp. MH33. The sequence continues at coordinate 8,303 of NZ_MUYZ01000128.1, read as the reverse complement.
GCCGGGCGCCGCTGGGGCCACGCCGTCATGCGGGCCGGGCTGCGCCGGGCGGCGGCGGACGGGCTGCCTGCGGTCCTGGAGACCAGCAACCCGGCCAACGTCGAGGTCTACCGCCGGGCCGGCTGGCAGGTGGTACGCGAGGTCGCCGAACCCCTGCCGACCTGGATCATGCAGCAGCCGACCCACCTGAACGAGGCGGGCCGGCGCTGACGAGTCCCGCTCGGATCGTGCGCGAGTATCGGCTGCCCCACCTGGCCGCGTTCGGCGACCCCGCGTGGTGCAACCGCTGGCTCGTACTGTCACAGACATGATCGGCAAGGTTTCCGCTGCCACGGCGCGCCACCGGCACGTCGTACTGATGCTTGGCCTGCTGGTGGCAGGCGTGAACGCTGCTGCCGTCGGGTTCGCGCCTGGCCTGGGACAGGTCCTGTTCTTCCCGCTTGTCTTCATTGCCTTGGCGGTCCTGGCCCTGGCGGTCATCGGCATGGGGATCCGGCCGGCCTGCTTCGTGGTGCTGCCGCAGATGCCGGCCTTCGCCACGCTGCCGCCGGCATGGAAGGTGTTCCTCGCCTTGGGCTTCCTCGGGCCCGCATCGTCCAGCGTCGGCGCATTGATCAGGTCGACCAGGGCGGGCATCGTGTCGACGCTCGACGTGGTTTTTGTTCTCTCCTGGCTCGTGCTGCTCGCGCTGCTGCTTGTCGAGGCGTGGCGGGGACACGGGCTGCAGATACGGCCGCACGGCATACGGCAGAGCTGGGTTCTCCGGTTCGCTCACCGTGCCGTGGGAGGCCCTCCCGGCCGCTCAGGTCCCCCCGAGGGCGGATCGCCCCTCGCGGCTTCGGATGGCCTTCGCGAAACCTCTGCTCGTGAGGCGGCGAGGCATCCCGTGGAGCCGGAACGCACTGCGCACGGACAACGTCGACGCCGGGTTTCTCGCCGCCGCGATCCGGCACTACGTCTGTCATCCCGAACACCGGGCCGCGATCGGTAGCCAGGCCGAATACCGACGGCTTCTCGCCGAGCTGGCCGACCGGGACGGCGGAAAGGACGAGGGCAACCGCTAGCGGCGACATTGTCAGCCTCACGCGCCCACCCGGCCTAGCCGTTGCGCCCGGTCCCAGATACGTCGGCGAACAGGCATTGCTCACGGGTCGTCAGCTCTTGTGGGTGAGGACGTTGATGACTTTGCCGTTGGGGTCACGCATGAAGAAGCGTCGGACTCCCCATGGTTCGTCGGTGAGTGGGTGCACGATCTCAGCGCCGGCGTTTCGGGCGGCCTGATGCGCGGCATCGACATCATCGACCTCCACGGACACGTCGGGGATGACCGGTGCGGTGGCGTCGTGGGTCATGAGACTCAGCTGGGCTTTCGGGTTGGTGCGATCACTCAGGGTGACAATCCAACCCATGTCCATGACGACCTCGAAGCCGAGCACCTCGACGTAGAAGGCGGTGGCCGTCGCGATGTCTTCGGTGGCAAGGTCCGGCATTGTCCGCTTTATGGTCATGAGGGCCATCGTGCCTCGCGGCAGCGTCGTCGGCCAGGCCCGCCCCGCGTGTACGGCTGGCGCTCGCCCTCCAATGGCGGCTGTCAGCGCCGATGTGGACGCCACTCCGTTGCCGACCGGCTGGACGAGGCGGTCGCGGCGCGGGATGCGGACCATTTGCGGACTGGTACGGCCGGCGGCGGGACCCTGACGCCTCGCTCGCAAGTCCCGGGCAGGTCGTCCGGTTGCTCACGCGCGTTAATGTGTCCCGTGATCGTATGGCTCAACGGCACCCACGGCGCGGGCAAGACGACGACCAGCTCGCTCGTGCAGCAACTGATCCCGGATTCACGGGTATTCGACGCCGAGAAGGTCGGCGAGACGCTCATGACCATCACGCCGGGGCTGCCCGAGACTGACAACTTCCAGCACTGGCCGCCGTGGAGGCAGCTCGTCGTCGAGACCGCCCGGCGCGTGCTCGACTACACCGGCGGCACTCTGGTGATACCCATGACTGTCCTGGTCGAGCAGTACTGGCGCGAAATTAGTACGGGCCTCGCCCAACATGCCATCCCGGTAAGGCACTTCGTCCTCCACGCTGACGAAGACACCCTCCGCGGGCGTATCGAGGGGGAACACCCCGTTCCGTCTCCGTTCCGTCTCAAGTACCTCGAGCCCTACGCCGAGGCGGCGCGCACGTGGCTGCATGCCGAGGCCGAGGTCGTCGACACCACGCACCTGACTCCCGCCCAAGCCGCCGTGCAGATCGTCCTCCGAGCTACCGGGGGAAGCTCAGGTGCCTGACCCCAGCTTGGGAATCGGATTGATCTACACGCGGGTAGCCGTACCGCCTAGCGAGGGAACATTGGCGCTCAGCTTGCCCGCTGCCTGAGCGCCAATGTGAGCGTGACCCTCAACATCTACGCGCACGTGGCCCCGGAGATCCACGGGAAGCCGCTACGCGGCCGGAGGGGGCGCTGTGGTCGGGTGAGTAGGTTGGCTTCTCGCCCCTTCGGTGGCAAGCAAAAGGCCCAGGTCATGATCGGCAATCAAGCCGGTGACCTGGGCCTTTCTATCGAGCCGCCTGACGGAATCGAACCGTCGACCTACGCATTACGAGTGCGTCGCTCTAGCCGACTGAGCTAAGGCGGCAACGATCGTCAAGTGTACGGCACACCCGACCGGAAGCCGAACGGGATCCCCCTCACCTCCGATCCGGACATCGGGGAGTTTCGGTACGTCCGCGGGAGAGACTTCGCGCCCGGTCAGGACTACCCTGCGGCGGGTGAGTGACGATCACGTACCGCCGCAGCACGCGATCCCCGAGGCGCACCCCGGCGAGCGGGCCACCCGACGACCGCGCAGCCTGGACCCGCTGGAGCTGGGTTTCACCCCGCGCAAGCCGGTCCCCTGGCTCGCGCCGCTGCTGCTGATCAGCACCGGCCTGCGGACCCTGCTGGCGCTCCTGTTCGGGGCGTACCTGGACAAGCGCGAGTTGCAGAACGCGTTCGGTGACGACACGTTCCGGCAGGTGGGGCCGGACGGCGGGCTCTGGCTGGACTACGTGGCCGACCTGGGCGACGGCTTCGACGCCACGTACTCGGTGGCGTACCTGCTCGCCCAGCCGGAGCTGGAGGTGGACGGGCACCGGCTGCCCCGGGCGCAGACCCTGGTGATGGGGGGCGACCAGGTCTACCCGTCGGCGGCCTACGAGGCGTACGAGGACCGGTGCAAGGGGCCGTACCAGGCAGCGATGCCGGTCGCGCCGCCGCAGCGGCCGACGCTCTTCGCGGTGCCGGGCAACCACGACTGGTACGACGGGCTGACCGCGTTCCTGCGGCTGTTCGTCCGGTCCCGGGACCGGCACTTCGCCGGCTGGGGCACCGGCCAGTCCCGCTCGTACTTCGCGGTGGAGCTGCCGGCCGACTGGTGGCTGCTGGGCCTCGACGACCAGTCCGGGTCGTACCTGGACGACCCGCAGCTCACCTACTTCGACGAGGTCGCCCGGAAGCTCACCCCGCGCTCGAAGGTGATCCTGGCGGTACCGGCCCCGACCTGGGTCAAGGCCCACGACCATCCCACGGCCTACGACTCGATCGACTACTTCATCCGGACGATCGTCGCGCCCACCGGCGCGCAGGTGCGGCTGCTGGTCTCCGGCGACCTGCACCACTACGCCCGCTACACCGGGCCGGAGCGACAGCTGATCACCTGCGGGGGCGGGGGCGCCTACCTCTACCCCACCCACCAGCTGCCCGAGCGGCTGGAGGTGCCGCCGCGGGACACCCTGGCCCGCCGGTCCAGTCGCACCCGCGAGTACGAGTTGGCCGCCCGCTATCCGGAGAAGGCCCGCTCCCGGCGGTACGGCTGGGGGATCTTCGCCCGGCTGCCGTTCCGCAACCCGGGCTTCACCACCCTGCTGGGCACGCTGCACACGCTGCTGATGCTGGCCATGGCCGGGGTGGCGGCGGACCACGTGGGCACCACCGAGCAGCGCCTGTTCAGCGTCCCGCTGGTGATCATGCTGGTGGTGACGCTGCTGAGTGCGGCGTTCTTCGCCAAGCCACCCAGCTCCGGCGGGAAGCGGCACGCCCGGCACTGGATCCTCGGCGTGACCCACGGGCTGGCCCACGTCGCGCTGGCCGCCGGCGGCACCTGGCTCTGGCTGCAGCTGCCGTTCTACGACTGGCCGTGGCCGCTGCCGGCGGTCGCCGCAGCGGTCCTGTACGGGCCGGTGATCGGGCTGGTGGCCAGCCAGGTGGTGGCGCTCTACCTGCTGGTGGCGGGGTCGTTCGGGGTGAACGTCAACGAACTCTTCGCGGGCCAGGGCATCGAGGACTCGAAGGCGTTCCTCCGGTTCCGCATCGACCCCGACGGCACCCTGACCATCTACCCGATCGCCCTGGACAAGGTCTCCCACGCCTGGCAGCTCAACCCCGACCAGTCCCCCACGTCGAGCTGGCTCCTCCCCAAAGCCCCCCTGACCCCCCGCCTCGCCGAGCCCCCGATCGTCCTCCGCTGATCCGGCAGTTGACCAAGAGGTCAGGTCGTCGGCGTCGAGGCGGACCGTGACCGGGTCGCGGGGGACGCTGTGGCCGACGCCCTGCCCTTGCCCCATGGAGACGCGGCTGCCGATCGCCGGGGCGGATTCCCGGCACCGCTGGTAGAGCGTGCCGACCAACCCTGGTGATGAGTTGTCGCGCCCGCACCCGTCACACCTAGGGCGGGACACGACGAGGCGGAAGGATGACGTGATGGGTGCGGACACGCGGCTGGAGGAGCTGGGCGTGAGCGGGTTGGGCGGGAGCGGTCTGGGCGAGGTCGACGAGCCGGCGTTCTCGGGGCTGGCGGAGCGGCACCGGCGGGAGCTGCACGTGCACTGCTACCGGATGCTCGGGTCGTTCGAGGACGCCGAGGACACCGTGCAGGAGACGTTCCTGCGTGCCTGGCGGCGGCGGGAGACCTTCGAGGGGCGGTCGACGTTCCGGGCCTGGCTGTACCGGATCGCCACCAACGCCTGCCTGGACCTGCTCGCCAAGTGCCGTCCGGAGCCTGCGACCGGCGGCGAGGTGCTGTGGCTGCAGCCCTACCCGGACCGGCTGCTCGACGAGCTGCCCGCGGCCGACGCGGACGAGCCGGAGACCGTTGCCGTCGCGCGGGAGACGATCGAGCTGGCGTACCTGGTCGCAGTCCAGCATCTCGCGCCGCGCCCGCGGGCCGTGCTGATCCTGCGGGATGTGCTCGGTTGGCCGGCGAAGGAGGTCGCGGAGCTCCTCGGGGACTCCGTCAACTCGGTGAACAGCGCGCTGCAGCGGGCCCGCGCCGGCATGCGGGAGCACCTGCCCGCCGAGCGGCACGACTGGACCGGGAGCGAGGAGGACGCCGGGACGCGCGAGCTGGTGCGCCGCTTCACCGACGCCAGCGTGGCCACGGACATCGACGGGCTCGCCGCACTGCTGCGGGACGACGTCCGCTGCTCGATGCCGCCCACGCCGGGCCTGCACGTCGGCCGCGACGCGGTGGTGAACGACTGGGTCGAGAGCGGCTTCGGGGACCTGGGACGCCTGCGCGCCGTCCCCACCGCCGTGAACCGGCAGCCCGCCGTCGCCTTCTACCTCTGGCGGGAGCGGGAAGGCGCGTACCTGCCGCTGACGATCGACGTCCTGCGCGTCACCGGCGGGGCGATCACCGAGATCGTCACCTTCCACGACGACCAGTTCCCGCGGCTCGGGCTGCCGGAGCGCCTGCCGGCGGACGGCACGGAGTAGTCCCGGTGTGGACGCTCGCGCTACCCGGTGGCGCGCGTGTCGCGGTGGTCGCGGCCCAGTGGCACGACGCGTTCGGGCGTCGTCACCCGCGGGCGACCCGTACGCCAGTTACCGAATGATGGAGGAACGACATGGACAGCATGAATGACACCGGGGCCGTCGCAGGCCCGGCGTCGGGCCAGACCAGCCACACCCACCGCCTCCGCGGGCTCGCCGGCACCGGCCTCATTGCCACGCTCGCGGCGATGGTGGCCACCACCCTCGCCGCTGCGCTTGCCCAGGCCGTCGGCGTCGACTTCGAGGTCCCCGATGGTGGCGAGACGATCCCGTTGTCCGGGTTCGCCGTGGTGACCGGCTTCTTCTCGGCCGTGGGCATCGTCATTGCCGGCGCTCTTCTTCGTTGGAGCGCTCGCCCCGCCGAGCGGTTCGTGTGGACGGCAGTGTCGCTGACCGCGATCTCGTTGGTCCCGCCGCTCCTCGCCGGGGCAAACACCGCCACCACCACCGCCCTCCTCGGACTACACCTCGTCCCTGCGGCGGTGATGATCCCCACCCTGGCGCGGAGCCTCCGCACCCGGACCGATTGACGATCCCGCAACGGGACAACGCGCGGCACAAGGGCGTACAGCCGTGAGCGACGAGGCACGCGATCAGCGCGCCGCGCCCTCCGGGCCCGCCTGGTCACGGCTTTCATAGGCGCGGCGGGAGCCGCAGACGTCGGCGCGGGAGCACATGGAGCGCGAGCCGTCCGCATCCAGGCGGACGGTCACCGCGTCTCTCGGGACGCTGTGGCCGACCACGCGGCCTTCCCCTTCCGGCGTGGTGACGCGGGCGCCGACCGCCGGGGCGGACTCCTGGAACCTGGCGTACAGAGGATGCTCGTACTTCAGGCAGCACATCAGCCGGCCGCACGCGCCGGAGATGCGCAGCGGGTTGAGCGGCAGGTCCTGGTCCTTGGCCATCCGGATGGTCACCGGCTCGAAGTCGGTGAGGAAGGTGGCGCAGCACAGGTCCCGCCCGCAGGAGCCGATCCCGCCCTGCACCCGCGCCGAGTCGCGGGCGGAGAGCTGCCGCAGCTCGACCCGGCAGTGCAGGGTCGCCCCCAGGTCGCGGACCAGGGAGCGGAAGTCGACCCGGTGCGGGGCGGTGAAATAGACGGTCGTCCGGTCGCTGCCGGTTTCCGGGGTGGCGAAGACGTGGTCGATCGCCACCACCTTCATCGGCAGGCCGTGCTCGCGGATCAGCCGCTTGGCGGCCACCTTGGCGTCGGCCTTGCGCCGGCGCAGCAGCTCGTCGCGGCGCAGGTCCTCGTCCCCGGCCAGGCCGGCGAGCCGGGGGAAGCCGTCGGTGTCCTCGCTGACCCACTGCGCGGCCCAGACACACTCGGCCACCTCGGGCCCCTCGTCGGTGGGCACCAGCACCTTGTCGCCCACCTGCGGACGCAGCTCACCCGGGTCGAGGTAGTAGAGGCGCCCGTACCGGTTGAAACTGACCGCACAGAGCATGCCCATGTCCACCACCCTACGACCTCCGCGCGGTTCGGGGACGGCCGCCCGTCGCCGTCCGGTCACCCGGCGCAGTGATCCAAGATTGTCGACTCGACCGAACCCACCTCCACCCGTCGTGCCGTTGATCCTCGCCCGGACGGCTGAAACATGAGTCGGTTACGGGACAAGCGGCGGCCGACCGCGTTGAGTGAAGACATACCTGCGGGGGGTGCAGGGGAAGGCCACGGCGTCGCCGCCGGAGCCCGGCCATGGCCGGTTCGGTGTGCGACGCCGTGGACCTGCCCGGGCCCGATCAGTGTCCGATCCACGTGGTGCCGCCGTAGCGGGGCGCGGTCGTGGCCCGGTCCCGCCAGGTCGTCTCGGCCAGGCTCGGCGCCCACTGGCGCAGCAGCGTCTCCGCGCCGTCGTAGGCCACGCCGAGCACGCCCAGCACCCGGGTGGCGATCTCGGCGGCCGCGAGCGCCCCGGACCGCCCCGCGTCGACGCCCGGGCGGGTGGCGGCGTGCACGGTGACCGCCTCGCCCGAGCGCAGCACCTCGGCCAGCGCCCGGGCCAGCGCGACCCGGCTCCCCTCCACCCAGTCGGCCAGCGCGTCGGCGTAGCCGGCGGTCGACTCAAGCCGCCCGACCAGGCTCTCCGGACCCTCGTCGAGGTGCCGGAGCAGGGCCGTGCGGGCCTCGTCGTACGCCGCGGCGGCCGGCCCGGACCAGGCGACCGGGTCGGCGAGCATGGCGCAGGTGTCGTCGTACCCCCGGACGAGCCGGCGCACGGCGTGGCCGGCGCCGGCCAGCGGCGCGGGGTGCAGGTCGAGGAACTCGCGCACGGCCGTGCCGGGGAGCACCTGCATGCGGCGCAGCAGCGGCCAGAGGCGGTGTCCCTCGGGCGCGCCGGCGGCGAGCAGCGCGTCGACCCGGGCGAGCAGGTCGAGACCCGGCTCGGCAAGGCGGTCGAGCGCGTCCATCAGGCCTCCCGGGCCAGCCGCCGCCCGACGGACTCGTCCGTGGCGGAGTAGCGGTCGGCGGCGCTGCGCAGGGCGGCCG
>NZ_MUYZ01000127.1:0-17255 GCF_003013775.1 Micromonospora sp. MH33 | reverse complement strand
AGCTTCCGCCAGCCGCGCACCAACGGCCAGCCGGTGCTGCCGACGGCCCGGTGCCGGTACGCCCCCTCGACCGCCTCGGCCACCGTCGGCACCCCGGCCGATCCGGCCAGCGCCGTGGTGAGCTCCCGCGCCGAGGCGTCACCCGGCCCGCTGCGGGACGCCTCCGGCCCGACCAGCGGTTCGAGCTCGGCCACCACGGCGTCCACGTCGCCGGCCAGCCGGCGCAGCGCGGCCTGCCGTTCGGCGACCGTCCGCTCCAGCTCGGCGCGGAGCCCGTCCAGCCCGGCCGGATCCACCGCCACGGTGGGCAGCAGCGGGACGCCCTCCAGCCCGTCGGCGTCGAGCAGCCGGCGCAGGTCGCCGAGGACCCGGGGCAGCTCGGCGGGGGGCAGCCGGTCGGCCTGGTTGAGCACCACCACGGTCACGTCCCGGTGCCGGTGGAACTCGCGCAGGTAGCTGGTGTGGATCACGCGGTCGGCGTACTTCTGCGGGTCGACCACCCAGACCACCAGGTCGACGAGGCCGAGCAGCCGGTCCACCTCCAGCCGGTGGGTCCGCTGCACCGAGTCGAAGTCGGGGAGATCCAGCAGGACCAGGCCGTGCAGGGCGGACTCGTCGTCGCCGTCCAGCGGGCTCTCCCGGACGAACCGGTGCCGGGGCAGCACGCCGATCCAGTCGAGCAGCCGGGACGCGCCGTCCAGCTGCCCCCAGACGCAGGCGTGCGCCACCCCGGTGGTCGGCCGGCGGACGCCGACCGGGGAGAGGTCCAGCCGGGCGAGGGCGTTGAACAGGCTCGACTTGCCGCTCCCGGTCGCCCCGGCCAGCGCCACCACGGTGTGGTGGCCGGAGAGGGCGAGCCGGGTGCCGGCCCGCTCGACCACGGTGTGCGCGCTGACCAGCTGGGCGTCGGGCACCTGGCCGTCGACGGCGCCGAGGAAGCGCTCGACCGCCTGGAGGCGCGCGATCAGGACGTCGGGGTCGACCCGCTGCCCGCCCCGGAACGCCTCCCGCATCCGGCCGACGATGTTGCTCACGCGCGCCCGCCCTGGTCGGCGGCGGGCAACACCGGGCCGGGCGTACCGGAGAGGCCGGCGCGGTGCCGGGCCTTCTCCACCTCGCCGGCGGCCCGGCGCAGCGCGGCGCCGGTCTCGGTGGCCGGGCGCGCCTCGCCGGTGCGGGCGAGGAACCGGTCGGCCTCCTCGGTCAGCAGCGCGCCGATCCGGTCCAGCAGGTCCACCCGCGCCTTGCTGGCCAGGTTGCGGACCGCCTGGTCGCCGAAGATCGCCTGGAGCACCGCCTGCGCGGCGACCGTGGTGCCGGCGCCGGTGGCGACCTCCAGTCCGGTCGGGATGAAGGCGGTGGCCGCGAAGACCGCGATCATGACGGCCAGGCCGGTGGCGTTGACCGCGTACGCGGCGGTGCGGGCCACGAAGCGCCGGTCGCCGCCCTCGGCCCGGACCAGCTCCAGCACGCCCCGCTGCCAGTCGCGGACCAGCCGCTCGGCGCGCTCGGGCAGGTCGGCCGAGGGGTGCGCCAGCTCCGGTTCGAGCAGCGCCGCCCCGGCCGGGTGCGCCTTCCACCCGGTGTACGCGTTCTCCGCCGCCTCGGCGGCCACCCCGCGCAGCAGGGTGACCAGTTGGGACTCGATGGCGTTCCGCAACTCGGCGGCCGGGGCCGGACGGCCGGTGACCGCGGCGACCACCCGGTCGCGCAGCCGGCCGATCCGCGCCTCCAGGCTGCGGAAGAACTCGCCGGTGCCGACGAACTCCTGCCAGCGGGCGAGCACCTCGCCGCGGAGCAGCCGGCCGTCCTTGAGCCCCTGGTCGACGGTCCGCTCCGCCCCCCGGTAGGCCGCCCGGACCCGTTCGTCCAGCGCGTCGGCGGCGGCCACCTGCTCGTCGGCGGCGTCCGCCAGCGCGTCCACGGTGGGGTGCAGGGCGGCCAGTGCGCCGTCGAGGGTCTGCCGGACCACCGCCGAACGGGTCTCGGCGTCGGCGGCGAGCCGGGCGAACCAGGTGCCCAGCGGGGCGGTGACCCGGTCGGGGAGCAGCCCCTGCCCGTCCACCCAGGTCTCCGGCAGGACGAACAGCGGCGCGGCACCCAGGTCCTGCGCGGCGAGCATCTCCGACAGGTGGGCGGCGATCTCGTCGGCCGCCTCCGGGGGCACCCGGTCGAGGACCATGGCGACGGCCGTGCCCCGGGCCCGGGCGCTGCGCAGCAGCTCCCACGGGACGGCGTCGGCGTAGCGGGCGGCTGTGGTGACGAAGAGCCAGAGGTCGGCGGCGGCCAGCAGCTGCCCGGCGAGCGCCCGGTTGGCGTCCACCACCGAGTCGATGTCGGGCGCGTCGAGGAAGGCCAGCCCGGCCGGGAGCGCGGGGGCGGTGACCAGCTGGAGGGTGCCCGGGTGCTCGCTCGGCTCGGTGGTCCGGGTCAGGCCGGGCAGCAGCTCGCCCTGACGGAACCAGGCCGCGTCGGCCGGGTTGCAGACCAGCACCGGTGAGCGGGTGGTCGGGCGGAGCACCCCGGCGGCGCTGACCCGCGCCTGAACCAGGCTGTTGACCAGCGTCGACTTGCCGGCGCCGGTCGAGCCACCGACCACGACCAGCAGCGGGGCGTCGAGGCGGGCGAGCCGGGGCAGCAGGTAGTCGTCGAGCTGGTCGGTGAGGCCGGCGGCGGTGCGCCGGGCCGGCTCGGCCGAGGGCAGGGTCAGCGGGAACCGGGCCGCCCCGATCGCGGCCCGCAGGCCGGTGAGTGCGGCGGGCAGGCCCTCCGCGGCGTCGGCGGGCGGGTCCTGACCGGCGTCGGGTCCGGTGCGGGCTGCGACGGCGGGCGCGCCGGCATGTGTGGCGGGATCGCCATGCGTCGTCACCGCTAAAGCGTGCCCGACCGACGCAAGGTAAGACAACCGGACGGTAATAACGGTCAGGTTGCGTCGGGTCGGCTCAACCTCGACTTGCGGATTACCGGGCGCGTGGCACTATTGAGTCAAGTTCACTCAACTTGTGGTGCGGTCGCTGCGGGCGACCCGCCGGGCAGGCCCCTTGACCTGCTCACCGTTACGAAGCGAGGAAGCGAACATGGCACGTGCGGTCGGCATCGACCTCGGCACGACGAACTCCTGCGTCAGCGTTCTCGAGGGCGGTGAGCCCACCGTCATCGCCAACGCTGAGGGCTCGCGGACGACGCCCTCGATCGTCGCGTTCGCCCGCAACGGCGAGGTGCTCGTCGGTGAGGTCGCCAAGCGCCAGGCGGTGACGAACCCGGACCGGACCATCCGCTCGGTCAAGCGGGAGATCGGCACCAACTGGACCGTCGACATCGACGGCAAGAAGTACACCCCGCAGGAGATCTCGGCCCGCACGCTGATGAAGCTCAAGCGGGACGCCGAGGCGTACCTGGGTGAACAGATCACCGACGCGGTCATCACCGTGCCGGCCTACTTCAACGACGGCCAGCGGCAGGCCACCAAGGAGGCCGGCGAGATCGCCGGCTTCAACGTGCTGCGGATCGTGAACGAGCCGACCGCGGCGGCCCTGGCGTACGGCCTCGACAAGGGCTCCAAGGAGCAGACCGTCCTGGTCTTCGACCTGGGCGGCGGCACCTTCGACGTCTCGCTGCTGGAGCTGGCCGAGGGCGTCATCGAGGTCAAGTCCACCAGCGGTGACAACCACCTCGGTGGTGACGACTGGGACCAGCGCATCATCGACCACCTGGTGAAGACCTTCCGCGGCGAGCACGGCATCGACCTGTCCCAGGACAAGATGGCCATGCAGCGGCTCAAGGAGGCGGCCGAGAAGGCCAAGATCGAGCTGTCCGCCGCCACCACCAGCAACATCAACCTGCCGTACATCACCGCCGGCTCGGCCGGCCCGCTGCACCTCGACGTGACGCTGAGCCGCGCCGAGTTCCAGCGCATGACGCAGGACCTGTTGGACCGCTGCAAGGGCCCGTTCGAGCAGGCCGTCAAGGACGCCGGGATCAAGATCTCCGATGTCGACCACGTCATCCTGGTCGGCGGCTCGACCCGGATGCCGGCCGTGACCGATCTGGTCAAGCAGCTCACGGGCCGTGACCCGAACAAGGGCGTCAACCCGGACGAGGTCGTCGCCGTCGGCGCCGCCCTGCAGGCCGGTGTGCTCAAGGGTGAGGTCAAGGACGTCCTGCTGCTCGACGTGACCCCGCTGAGCCTGGGCATCGAGACCAAGGGCGGCATCTTCACCAAGCTGATCGAGCGCAACACCACCATCCCGACCAAGCGTTCCGAGGTCTTCACCACGGCGGACGACAACCAGCCGTCGGTGCTCATCCAGGTGTTCCAGGGCGAGCGGGAGATCGCGGCCTACAACAAGAAGCTCGGCACCTTCGAGCTGACCGGCCTCCCGCCGGCGCCCCGCGGCGTGCCGCAGATCGAGGTCACCTTCGACATCGACGCCAACGGCATCGTCAACGTGCACGCCAAGGACCTGGGCACCGGCAAGGAACAGAAGATGACGATCACCGGCGGCTCGTCGCTGCCGAAGGACGACATCGAGCGGATGCGCCGGGACGCCGAGGAGCACGCCGACGAGGACAAGCGGCGCCGCGACGAGGCGGAGACCCGCAACGTGGCCGAGGCGCTCCAGTGGCAGACCGAGAAGTTCCTCGCCGAGAGCGGCGACAAGCTGCCCGGCGAGAACCGTGACCAGCTCAACGAGGCGCTCGGCGAGCTGCGCAGCGCCCTGGGCGGCCAGGACATCGAGAAGATCAAGGCCGCGCACGAGAAGCTGGCGCAGGTCTCCCAGCAGGCCGGCTCGCTGCTCTACTCGCAGCAGCAGGGCGAGCAGGCCGCCCCCGGCGCGGCCGGCCCGGGAGCGGGTCCGGGTGCGACCGGTGGCGCCCAGGCCGGTGGCGCCGACGACGTGGTCGACGCGGAGATCGTGGACGAGGACAAGAAGTGACCTTCGGTCCCGGACACGGTTCCCACGGCAGAGGGATGAGGTAGCCGCATGACGGAGAAGCCACGAGCCGCCGACCCGGGCTCCACCGGGTCGGCGCCGGGTGGCTCCGCGACCGCCGGGCAGGGCGCCAGCGAGGAGCCGCGGGTCGTCATCCGTGACAAGCGCAAGATCGGCAAGACCACCGAGCAGTCGGTGACCGACACGTCGGCCGCCGACGCCGCGGCCGACGCGCCGGCCGAGGGGCTGGTCGAGGAGGCCGAGGTCGTGGTCGACGAGATTGAGGGCGAGGCCGAGGTCCCGGTCTCCGGCCCGCCGGTGGTGGACGCCCCGGCCCAGCCGAGCGAGGAGGCCGCCGCCGCGAACGCGCCGCTCGGCGCCGAGCTGGAGTCGCTCCGGGCCGAGCTGGACGAGCGGACCCGCGACGTCCAGCGGGTGTCGGCGGAGTACGCCAACTACCGCAAGCGGGTCGACCGGGACCGCAGCCTGGTCCAGGAGCAGGCGACCGGCACGGTGCTGACCGCGCTGCTGCCGATCCTCGACGACCTGGACCGGGCCCGCGAGCACGGCGACCTGGTGGGCCCGTTCGGCAGCGTGGCCGAGCAGCTCACCACCGCGCTGGGCAAGTTCGGCCTGACCGCCTTCGGTGAGCAGGGTGACCCGTTCGACCCGACCCGGCACGAGGCGGTGGCGCACCAGACCTCCGCCGACGTGACCGAACCGACCTGCGTGCAGGTCATGCGCCGGGGTTACCAACTCGGCGAACGGCTGCTGCGGCCCGCCCTGGTCGCGGTCGCCGATCCGGAGTAGTGCCGACCCGTGACGTCCCGTCCGCCCGCACCGGGCGGGCGGGACGCCCGGGGTACGTCCCGTGGAAGGGGGTGGACCGGTGAGTTCCAAGGACTGGATCGAGAAGGACTACTACGCCGCGCTGGGCGTGGAGAAGTCCGCCTCCTCCGACGAGATCAAGAAGTCGTACCGGAAGCTGGCTCGGGAGTCGCACCCGGACCACAACCCCGGCGACCCGAAGGCCGAGGAGCGGTTCAAGGCCGTCTCCGAGGCGTACGCCGTGCTCGGCGACGAGAAGAAGCGCCGCGAGTACGACGAGATGCGCTCGCTCTTCGGCTCCGGCGCCTTCCGGCGCAACGCCCGCGGGGCGGGCCAGCCCGGCGGCATGCCGTTCGACGTCTCCGACCTGTTCGGCGGGGCGGCCGGCGGCGAGGCCCGGTTCGGTGGCGGCGGCGGCCTGGGCGACCTGTTCAGCTCGATCTTCACGGGTGGGGGCGCTGGCGGCGCGGCCCGCCCGCGCGGCCCGGCCCGGGGTCGGGACGTCGAGACCGAGGTGGCGCTCGACTTCTCCGACGCGGTCCGCGGCGTCACCCTGCCGTTGACGCTGCGTGCCCCCGGGGTCTGCGAGACCTGTCACGGCAACGGGGCCAAGCCCGGCACCCAGCCGGTGGCCTGCCCGGTCTGCCACGGCGCCGGGGTGACCACCCGCAACCAGGGGTCGTTCAGCTTCTCCGAACCGTGCCGCAACTGCCAGGGCGTCGGCACCATAGTCGAGGAGAAGTGCCCGGAGTGCCAGGGCACCGGCGGGGTCACCAAGACCCGCACGCTGAACGTGCGCTTCCCGGCGGGCGTGGCCGACGGCCAGCGGATCCGGCTGGCCGGCCGGGGCGAGCCCGGCGAGCGGGGCGGCCCGGCGGGTGACCTGTTCGTACACGTGAAGGTCCGCCCGGACGAGCTGTTCGGGCGCACCGGGGACGATCTGACCCTGACCGTCCCGATCACGTTCGCGGAGGCGGTGCTCGGCACCGACCTGCGCGTGCCGACCCTGGACGGCACGGTGACCCTGCGGGTGCCGCCGGGTACTCCCAGCGGTCGGGTGCTGCGCGCCCGGGGCAAGGGCGTCGTACGCAAGGACGGCCGCGCCGGTGACCTGCTGGTCACCCTCGACGTGGTGGTTCCCGCGAAGTTGTCCGACGAGGCGCGGGCGGCGCTGGAGACCTTCGCGGAGCAGACCCCGCCGGCCGCGCGGGAACATCTCGACGCGCGGGTGCGTCGATTCAGTTGACCGGGTGACCAGGCAGCGGAGGTGAGCGGGGATGTCGCAGGAGTTCGTCGGCTCGGGTGACCCTGCCTACGAGGCCAAGGTGCTGATGATCTCGGTGGCGGCGCGGATGGCGGGAATGCACCCGCAGACCCTGCGCCAGTACGACCGGCTGGGCCTGGTGCAGGCCGGCCGGGCGGCCGGCGGCGGTCGCCGGTACAGCGTCCGGGACGTGGTGCTGCTCCGCGAGGTGCAGCGGCTCAGCCAGGACGACGGGATCAACCTGGCCGGGGTCAAGCGGATCATCAACCTGGAGCGGTTGCTCGAGGAGGCCCAGCAGCGGGTGGCCCGGCTGGAGGCGGAGCTGGACGCCGCGTACCGCCGGATCGCCGAGCTGGAGTCGCTGGGCGGCTTCTCCCGCGGCGACCTCGTCCCCACCAACCGCACCTCCACGGCGCTCGTCGTCTGGCGCCCCCGCCGCACCCCCGAGCGCTGACCGCACCCGTCCCGCCCACCGACTCAAGGCCGGCGCGCGCCCACCCGGGCCGCGCCGGCCTTCGCTTGCGCCCGACGCCCGGAACGGCCAGCCCAGGTGCCGGCCGCGCCGCGGGCGGAGGTGGGTGGTTGGGCGAAAGCGGGGTACGGCGAGGGCGGTTTCGGTAGCCTGTGAATGCGGCCAAGCGCCTCAATTCGGTCTCCGAACTGGCAGGGGGAGCCATGGCGGAATCGGCGAAGACGGTGGCGGAACGGGCGGAGAAACGGCTGGAGCAGGTGGCCGAGAACGCCCGGCAGCGGTTCGACCGGGTCACCAAGGGTGGCTTCACCGACAAGGTCAGGGAAGGCCGCTTCATGGACCAGGTGGACCATGGCGTCGACCGGGCCAGGGACGACGAGCGGCGCAAGAAGCAGGGCGGATCGACCGGCTGACGATCCGCCGACGTGCGGGCCGGGACCCACGGGGGGTCCCGGCCCGTTCGCCGTCAAGAGACCCGTGCGGGCCGGGACACTGAGACCCCGGCAGGGGGTCCCGGCCCGTTCGCCGTCAAGAGACCCGTGCGGGCCGGGACACCGCCGGCGGCGAGCCACGGAGCACCCCCAGCCCAGGAACAAACAGAGTCAGAGCCGCCGGTTCTCGCGCACCAAGCCCCCCTCGCACCAGTCGCGGTAGGCGAAGAGGTCCGGCCGGGCGAGCAGCACCCGGCTGTTGTGCGCCCAGTTGCGCATCAGCTCGTCGCCGGCCCGTTCGGCCTGCTCGACGAGCTTGCGGAAGCGGCGCTTCGGGTGGGCCCGGAAGTTCGTCCGGATGCCGTCGGCGGCGTAGATGTAGAGGCAGTGCAGCGCGAACCGGCGGGCCGGGCAGGCCGGGTCCATGGCCAGGTCGAAGAGCGTCTGCACCAGGTGGTCCCCGGCGACCAGCAGGTCCCAGTCCGGGGGCATCGAGGTCAGCGGGACCGAGTCCGGCTGGTAGGCCCACGACCGCAGCTCGGCGGGCGAGGGGTCGACGGGGTTGGCGAAGCCGTGGAACGTTTCTTCCTGCACGCTCACCGGCCGACCTTCCGCTTGCGCTGGCGGGGGCACCGGCCACCCGCGGACCCTGGCTGCTGGGGCGACACGTTAACGCGGTTCCGCGGGGCGGCGGTAGACCTTCCCGGAATCAATTCGACAACCGTTGGCCGGGCCGGGTCCACCGTATGGTTGACCCGGCCCGGCCGAGGTCAGTCGGCCACTGTCGCCGGCACCGGCGGCCGGGCGGCGGCGCGCCGCCGCAGCCAGTGCTTGAACCAGGGCAGGTCGGGCAGGCGGGCCAACATCGGGCCGGTCACCACGGTGATCAGCACGTACGCCGTGGCGAGCGCGGCCAGCCGCGGCTCGACCGGGTACGCGGCGGCGACGGCCAGCCCGGCGATGACGATGGAGAACTCGCCGCGCGGGGTGAGCGCGAAGCCGGCCCGCCAGCGACCGGGCTCGGCGATCCCGGCCCGGCGGGCGGCCAGCCAACCGGTGGCCAACTTCGTCCCCATGGTGACCACGGCCAGCAGCAGCGCCGGCAGCAGCACCGGCGGCATGTCGAGCGGGTCGGTGACCAGGCCGAAGAAGACGAAGAAGACCGCGGCGAAGAGGTCCCGCAGCGGCGAGAGCAGCTCGGTGGCGTGGTGTGCCACCGGTCCGGACAGGGCGATGCCGACCAGGAACGCGCCGACCGCGGCGGAGACCTGGAGTTTGGCCGCGGCCCCGGCGACGAGCAGGGTGAGGCCGAGCACCCCGAGCAGGAGCGCCTCCGGGTCCTTCGCCGAGAGCGCGGCGGAGATCAGGTGCCCGTACCGGATCGCGACGGCCAGCACGACGACCACGGTGAGCACCGCGACGGCGAGCGCGATGCCGCCCTTGACCAGGCCGACCCCGGCGAGCAGCGCGGTGACCAGCGGCAGGTAGAGGGCCATCGCGAGGTCCTCGATCACCAGGACGGAGAGGATCACCGGGGTCTCCCGGTTACCGACCCGGCCGAGGTCGCCGAGCACCTTCGCGATCACGCCGGACGAGGAGACCCAGGTGACGCCGGCGAGCACCACGGCGGCCACCCAGCCCCAGCCGAGCAGGAGGGCGAAGGCGAAGCCGGGCAGCGCGTTGAGCACCGCGTCGATGATGCCGGCCGGCGCGGCCGACCGGAGGTTGCCCACCAGTTCGTTGGCGCTGTACTCCAGGCCGAGCATGACCAGCAGCAGGATCACGCCGATCTCCGCGCCTACGGCGAAGAACTCCTCGCTGGCGTTGAGCGGCAGCAGGCCGCCGTGGCCGAAGGCGAGCCCGGCGAGCAGGTAGAGCGGGATGGGTGAGACACCGAAGCGGCGGCTGAGCCGGCCGAGCAGGCCGAGCAGGAGCAGCAGCGCGCCGACCTCGACGAGCAGCGTTGTGGTTTCGTGCATCCGCGCCTCAGCCGTCCGGGTCGGCTTCGGCGAGGATCGCGGTGACCCCGTCGAGCCCTTGCCGGGTGCCGACCACGACCACCACGTCACCGGCCTCGAAGCGGAAGGTGGGGTCGGGCGAGACGATCACCTCGCCCTCACGCAGCACCGCCACGATGGAGGCGCTGGTGCGGGTCCGTGCCTTGGTGTCACCGAGCCGCTTGTTGACGTAGCGGGAGCCGGCCGGGATGAGGATCTGCTCGGTGAGCAGCCCGGCGGCCTGCTCGCGCAGCCCGGCGAGCTGGCCGAGCATCAGCGACGCGCCGAGGATGTCGGCCAGCGCCTCCGCCTCGTCGTCGGTCAGCGGTATGTCGTGTTGGCAGGAGTCGGGATCGTCCGGGTCGTAGAGGACCAGGTCGCGGCGGCCATTGCGGTGGGAGACCACGCCGAGCCGGCGGCCGGATTCCGTCATCAAATCGTGACGGACGCCGATCCCCGGTAGGGCAGTCTGTTCGACACGTACTCGCACCCGCGCAAGGCTACCGTGCGGAGGAGGGGCCCATGATCGGTAGCAGGGCGCTCCCGATCATCGGCCTGCTGCTGGTGCCGGCCCTCGCCGCCTGCTCGATCGGCGACGTCCGCCGCCCCCCACCCGACCGGTCGTCCGCGTCCCCGCGGCCGGCGCCGACCGCGCCGGCGCCGTCGCGGGCCGTCGGCTTCGACGAGGTACGCCACGTCCGGGTCGCCGTTGACCGGCGGTACGACCGCCCGTTCGTGGAGTTCGTCGACGCCGAGCACGGGTACGCGCTCTTCGCCGGCTGTGACGGCGGGCCGCCCAGCCGGCCGTACCCGGGTTGAACACCGTGGGTCACTCCGGCGACCTGGTGGTGGCGGCCCGCGTGGCTGGTCGGCGAGCGCCCGGACCGGACGGGCTTCCCGGCGCTCTGGCGGCTGGTGGGTGGCCGGGAGTGGGCGTTGGTCCGCGCCGTCGGGCATCCCGCGCAGGCCCGCTCGGTGGCGCCGCTCGGGGCCGAGCTGGTGGCGGTGACCAGCCCGGACGGAGTGGGCGTGGTGGCCGGGGGCCGCTACTACCGGGTCGACTGGCCGCTCACCGGGGAGCATTACCTCACGGTGCTAGGCGACGGCACGCTCCTCGCCCGGGGCCCGGACGACGTGGTGCTCGGCACGGGCTGGACCGCCAACCGGCGCTGGGTCAGGGTGGTGCCGGACGGCGGTTGACCGGCGGCCCGACGATCGGGGTGACCGGGGTCACACTGTTGGAGTTGAGCGGAATAGACTCAACTCTGGTTGTGTCTCTCCCAGTGGACACGCCGATCCGGGGGAGCCCATGAACACGGAACGACTCACCACCAAGAGCCGCGAGACCATCACCGGCGCCGTCGCGCTGGCGAACCAGCGCGGGCACGCCACCGTGGAGCCCTGGCACCTGCTGCTGTCGCTGCTGGACACCGAGGGTTCGACCGCCGCCGGCCTGCTGCGCGCCGTCGGGGCCGACCCCGCCGAGCTGCGCCGGGTCGCCCAGCGCGCGGTCGACGCCCTGCCCGCGGCGCGCGGCTCCAGCATCGCCGAGCCCACCCTGGCCCGGGAGTTCGTCAACGCCATCGGCGCCGCCGAGCAGATCGCCCGGCCGCTGGGCGACGAGTACACGTCCACCGAGCACCTGCTGGCCGGGCTGGCCCGGGTGGGTGGCGCGGTCTCCGTCGCGCTGAAGAACTCCGGCGCCACCGAGGAGAACCTGGTGGCCGCCTTCCCGACCGTACGCGGCGGGGACCGGCGGGTCACCACGGCCGACCCGGAGCAGACCTACCAGGCGCTGGCCAAGTACGGCGTGGACCTGACGGCGAGCGCGCGCGAGGGCAAGATCGACCCGGTCATCGGCCGCGACTCGGAGATCCGCCGGGTGATCCAGGTGCTGTCCCGGCGGACCAAGAACAACCCGGTGCTGATCGGCGAGCCGGGCGTCGGCAAGACCGCCATCGTCGAGGGCCTGGCCCAGCGGATCGTCGCCGGTGACGTGCCGGAGTCGCTGCGGGACAAGAAGCTCGTCTCGCTCGACCTCGGCGCGATGGTGGCCGGCGCGCAGTACCGCGGCCAGTTCGAGGAGCGGCTGAAGTCGGTGCTGGAGGAGATCAAGAACTCGAACGGCCAGGTCATCACCTTCCTCGACGAGCTGCACACCGTGGTCGGCGCGGGCAAGGGCGAGGGCTCGATGGACGCCGGCAACATGCTCAAGCCGATGCTGGCCCGCGGCGAGCTGCGGATGGTCGGCGCCACCACGCTGGACGAGTACCGCGAGCACATCGAGAAGGACCCGGCGCTGGAGCGCCGCTTCCAGCCGGTGCTGGTCGGCGAGCCGACCATCGAGGACACCATCGGCATCCTGCGCGGCCTCAAGGAGCGCTACGAGGTGCACCACGGCGTCCGGATCACCGACGCCGCGCTGGTGGCCGCCGCCGCCCTCTCCGACCGCTACATCACCGACCGGTTCCTGCCGGACAAGGCGATCGACCTGGTCGACGAGTCCGCCTCCCGGCTCCGGATGGAGATCGACTCCCGCCCGGTCGAGGTGGACGAGATCGAGCGGGCGGTACGCCGGCTGGAGATCGAGGAGATGGCGCTGGCCAAGGAGCCGGACGCCGCCTCCGCCGAGCGGCTGGCCCGGCTGCGCAAGGAGCTGGCCGACAAGCGTGAGCAGCTCACCGCGCTCTCCGAGCGCTGGCAGCTGGAGAAGAGCCACATCACCAAGCTCTCCACCGCCAAGGAGGAGCTGGAGCGGCTCGGCGGCGAGGCCGAGCGGGCCGAGCGCGACGGCGAGCTGGAGCGCGCCGCCGAGCTGCGCTACGGCCGGATCCCCGCCCTCCAGACCGAGCTGAAGCAGGCCGAGGAGGAGCTGGCCCGGCTCCAGGCCGACGGCGCGATGCTCAAGGAGGAGGTCGGCGCGGACGACATCGCCGCGGTGGTCGCCTCCTGGACCGGCATCCCGGCCGGCCGGCTGCTGGAGGGCGAGACCGCCAAGCTGCTCCGGATGGAGGAGTCGCTGCGGGCCCGCGTGGTCGGCCAGGCCGAGGCGGTCGGCGCCGTGTCCGACGCGGTCCGCCGCGCCCGGGCCGGTGTCGCCGACCCGGACCGCCCGACCGGCAGCTTCCTCTTCCTCGGCCCGACCGGTGTCGGCAAGACCGAGCTGGCCAAGGCGCTCGCCGAGTTCCTCTTCGACGACGAGCGGGCCATGGTCCGCATCGACATGAGCGAGTACGGCGAGAAGCACTCCGTGGCCCGCCTGGTCGGTGCCCCGCCCGGCTACGTCGGCTACGAGGAGGGCGGCCAGCTCACCGAGGCGGTGCGCCGCCGGCCGTACTCGGTGATCCTGCTGGACGAGGTGGAGAAGGCCCACCCGGACGTGTTCGACGTGCTGCTCCAGGTGCTCGACGACGGCCGCCTCACCGACGGCCAGGGTCGCACCGTGGACTTCCGCAACGCGATCCTGATCCTCACCTCGAACCTGGGGTCGTCGGTGATCAGCGACCTGACGCTGGCCGAGGAGCAGCGCCGGGAGGGCGTCCTCGCGGTGGTCCGGTCGCACTTCAAGCCGGAGTTCATCAACCGCCTCGACGACATCGTGGTGTTCGCCGCCCTTCAGGGCGAGGACCTGCGGGCGATCGTGGACATCCAGCTCAACCGGCTGCGCAGGCGGCTCGCAGACCGCCGGCTGACGCTGGACGTCAGCGACGCCGCCCGGGTGTGGCTGGCCGAGCACGGGTACGACCCGATCTACGGGGCCCGGCCGCTGCGCCGGCTCGTGCAGTCGGCGATCGGCGACCAGCTCGCCAAGGCGCTGCTGGCCGGCCAGGTCCGCGACGGCGACACGGTGCGGGTCGACCTGGCCGACACCAAGGACGCCCTGACCGTCACCGCCGCCTGACCACCCCTTCCGGCCCGGCCGGACCCGCCCGGGGCCCGGCCGGGCCGATCCATTTCCTGATCAACAGGGTCGGTGGCCGCCGTCCAGGGCAATAGTGAGGGCATGTTGGGGATCGGGAAGAAGGACCGGGACCTGGACGCGGCCGTCGAGGAACTCGGCCGGGCGGACACGCTCGCCTTCGGCGGGGTGGGGATCGCCGGGCAGATCCTGCCGGCCACCGAGGCGTACCGGCACGTGGAGCGGGCCCTGCGGGAGCATCCCGAGGCGGCCCGCAAGAAGGTCGACCGGCTTTTGAAGCACGGGTCGCCGGCCGGAAAGGCGTACGCGGCCGCGCTGCTGGACACGGTCGACCCGGCGGCGGGCCGGGCCGCCTGGGAGCGGCTGCGCGACGACGACAGCGAGTTCACCACGTTCAGCGGCTGCATCATGGGCCGCGCCACCCTCCGTGAGTACGCCACCGAACGCCTCACCGGACCTGACCGTAGCTGACCGATCACTCAGCGAACGGCACTACGGCGCACGTGCGTCGGGTTGTTACCGTCTCCGCCGATGCACCTTGGGGGGAGACGACCGTGAACGGTTCGCTGGCGTACGTGGTGACCACGTTGGGGTGCCTGGTCGGGGTGGCCGGCGTGGTGATCGCCGTGATCGCCCTCCGCCGGGCCCGGTCCGCGCCACGCCCGACGGCCACTCCCGGCGACCCGTTCCGGGACCGGGACGCCGACGCGCTGCGCGGTGACCCCCGCGGGCTCAAGCCCGGCGACATCGTGGAGATCCGCCAGGTGCCCTACACCGTGCGCGGCTCGGTGCACCTGGTCGAGGGCGGCTGGAGCTGGGCGGAGCACCTGCTCGACGACGCCGGCGGGGTGAAGCGCTGGCTCTCCGTCGAGTCGGAGCCCGACCTGGAAATGGTGCTCTGGACCAGCGAACCGTCGGCCACCGTCACCCCGGGCGCGCCGACGCTGGAGATCGCCGGCCGCCGCTACAACTGGGACGAGTCCGGCCAGGCGAAGTACACCGCCACCGAGGGCACCGGCCTCGACCCGCGCGGCACCATGCGCTACTACGACTACCAGGCGCCCGGCGGGGCGCGGCTCTCCTTCGAGGCGTACGGGGAGGCGGGCTGGGAGGTGAACCTCGGCGAGCAGTTGCACCGCGCCGAGGTGATGATCTACCCGCAGGGCGGTCCGGAGAAGGTGGGCTGAGCGTGCTCGTCGCCCTGGACGCCCCGTACGTCGACACCTGCGCCGCCGACCTGAGCCTGGCCCTCGGCGGCCCCGAGCGCCCCGCCCTGCACGTGCGTGAGCTGACCCTGCCCGGCGGGCTGCGGCTGCGGCTGCGCCTGCTCGGCGCCTCGCACCAGGTGATCTGCGGCGACCTCACCGAGACGGTCGCCTGCCTGCCCGGCGGCCCCCCGCACCTGCCGGACGCCCTGCACGACGAGACCGCCGGCTACCGGTTCACCGCCACGGTGCTCCGGCCGGCGGGCGATGGCCTGCGCACCCGGGTCGCCGCGCTCCGCGCCGAACTGGCCGACGACCCGTACGCGCTGGTCGGGGTCTTTCCCGGCGACGAGGACGCGGTCACCGCGCTCGCCGTCCGCCCCGCGCCCCCGGACGGCTCGGTGGCCTGGCGCACCTGGCACGCGTACCCCCAGACCAACGAGCTGGTCCTGACCGAGACGGTGGTGGAGCTGTGAGCGCGAGGAGTGAGCCGGGTTTGCGAGCCCCGCAGTCGCGAACGGAGGTGGCGCTGTGACGTACCGACGGTGGTTCGTGGTGGGGGTGGCGTTCGCCGTCATCGGCGCCGTGGTCGCCGCCTTCGCGATCTTCTACGGCAACTTCTCGCCCCGGGGCTACGTGGAGGACCGCTACACCCGGGCCACCAGCCGGGACCTCGGCTCCGACGCGATCGCGTACACCTCGAACCGGACCCCGAGCCAGGTGTCGAAGGAGATCACCGACGCCTGGCAGCCGGCCGACCAGTACGTCGACGGCAGTGGGGTCTACCTGCGCTACGACGACGACTCGGTGGTGATCCTGCCGCTCGCCGCCGGCTCGGTGATCCTGCTGGAGCGGATGACCACCGCCTACCCCCGCTACCACTCCCGGGTGGGCAGCCACTGGGGCTGGGGGCGGGGCAGCACGGTCCGCGGCGGCGGCCCCGGCTCCGGCAAGTGACCTGACCTCCTCCCACCCCGACGAATCCTGGAGTCACCTGTGCAGACCCTGGTCACCGATCTGCTCGTCACGCTCGCCTACGGTGTGGTCGGCGTCGCCCTGATGGCCGTCGGCTACGTGCTGGTCGACGTCGCCACCCCCGGCAAGCTGCACGAGCTGATCTGGGTGGAGCGCAACCGCAACGCCGCGCTGCTGCTCGCCTCGAACCTGGCCGGTGTCGGCATCATCGTGGTCGCCGCGATCGCCGCCAGCGCGGACGACTTCGCCCTGGGCCTGGTCGGCGCGTCCGCGTACGGCATCCTCGGGCTGGTCATCATGGCCGCGTCGTTCCTGCTGCTCGACATGGCCACCCCGGGCAAGCTCGGGGAGATCCTGGTCGATCCGGAGCCGCACCCCGCGGTCTGGGTCTCCGCCGTCGTGCACCTCGCCACCGGCGCGATCATCGCCGCCGCGATCAGCTGATGACGGCCGGCAAGCCGGCGGCGAAGAACAGGACCGCCGCCTGGGCCGTCTGGCTGACCATCGGCCTGGTCGTCGCCGGTTGCGTGGCGGCGGGGGTGCTCAACAACGACGGGAACACCACGGTGCCGGCGCCGGCTGGCGACGAGCGGGCCGACAGCGTGGCGATCCTCCAGCGCACCAGCGCCGAACAGGGCCTCTGCTACGGCTGGGAGCTGGTGGACTACTACGACTACGGCGCCCCGCTGAACGTCGGCTCCAACCTCGGCGACGGGGTCGCGGTCGAGGAGAACCCGGGCTGCCCGCGCTGGGTGCAGGTGACGGCCAACGTCGGCTACGTCTCGGAGAGCAGCGAGAGCAACGACTTCGCCCGGATCCAGGTGACCGGCTCGCCGGACATCGACTCCGCGGACCTCTGGCAGGTCGAGCGGGGGCTGGAGCGGCTCGGGCTCACCGAGGACGTCTTCGTCGACGATCCCGGCTGGGCCGTCACCCGGGCGGCGGTCATGCTGCCGCTGCTCGCCGTCGAGGCCGGGCTCGCCGAGCCGGCCGACACCCCGGTCCCGGCGGCGGCCAGCCCGTCCCCGCTGCCCGACGCCGGCAGCGACTACC
Source organism: Micromonospora sp. MH33 (assembly GCF_003013775.1). Lineage (NCBI taxonomy): Bacteria > Bacillati > Actinomycetota > Actinomycetes > Micromonosporales > Micromonosporaceae > Micromonospora > Micromonospora sp. MH33. The sequence continues at coordinate 177 of NZ_MUYZ01000127.1, read as the reverse complement.
TGCGGGACCGGTGGGGCTGGCTGCTGGCCACGGTCGGGCTGCTCCTGCTCGCCGCGCTCTTCGTCACCGTGGGCGTGGTGCAGCGCCGCCGGACGACTGCTCCTGGTCGCGGCGCGACGCGGGACGCGCCGAGCCGGAGTGGTCGCGAGCGCCGGGCGGCTGCGCCCGCGCAGCGCG
>NZ_MUYZ01000126.1:0-17401 GCF_003013775.1 Micromonospora sp. MH33 | reverse complement strand
GGTCGGGAACTCGCGCGCCCCCCGGGCGCGAGCCTCCCCCCGGCGGTCGGGCCGGTCGGCCGCCACCGTCGACGTGGTGCCGCGTGGGGCACGCTGCGCCGCGGTCCGGCCCCCCGACCGCGGTGCGCGCTGCCCGATGCCGGTGTCCCGGCCGTCACGCTGGTTGACGTTCATGTCCCCTCCCCCTCTTCGTCCGTCCCGTTCCCGTCCCCCGGTGCCGACCGCGGGTCCGTTCCGGACCCCGGTGACCCCGTCCCCGGTTGGTGCATCGCCTTCACCCGGCGGCGGTACCGTTCGCGGTCGGTACGCCCCTGCCGGGCCGCCTCCGGGTCGAGCCGTTCCGCGGCCCGCAGCCGCACCGAGGCGGCGCGCGGGTTCGCGGCGACCTCCGCCTCCCCGGGCAGCTCCGCGCCCCGGCTGAGCAGCCGGAACGTCGGACCCGACCCGGGCAGTTCGACCGGGAGGTCGACCGGGCCCTTGCTGCGGACCCGGTCGGCGAGCGCCTGCTTGGTGAGCCGGTCCTCCAGCGAGTGGTAGGACAGGACCACCATGCGACCGCCCACGCTGAGCTTGTCGAGAGCGGCCGGCAGCGCCGTCTCCAGCGCTGCCAGTTCCCTGTTTACCTCGATCCGTAAAGCCTGAAACGTTCTCTTTGCCGGGTGTCCCCCGGTTCGTCGGGCTGGTGCCGGAATGCTCTCCCTGACCAGCTCGGCCAGCCGCGCCGACGAGGTGATGGGGGCACGCTCGCGCTCCCGGATGATCGCCGAGGCGATCCGCCCGGCGAACTTCTCCTCGCCGTACACCCGCAGCACCCGGGCCAGGTCCGGGTGGGAGTAGGTGTTGACCACCTCCTCGGCGGTCACCCCCCGGGTCTGGTCCATCCGCATGTCCAGCGGCGCGTCCTGCGCGTAGGCGAACCCGCGGTCGGGCGCGTCCAGTTGCAGGGACGAGACGCCGAGGTCGAACAGGACCCCGTCGATCGCCGGGTAACCGAGCCGGTCGAGCACCTCGGGCAACTCGTCGTAGACGGCGTGCTCGAGGTGGATCCGGTCGCCGAACCGGGCCAGCCGGACCCGTGCGTGGGCGAGGGCCTCGGTGTCCCGGTCCAGGCCGATCAGCACGGTGTCCGGGTGCGCTTCGAGCACCGCCTCGGCGTGCCCGGCCAGGCCGAGCGTGGCGTCGACGTGCACGGTGCGGCCGGGCCGGCCCAGTGCGGGGGCCAGCAACTCGAGACACCGCTCGAGCAGCACCGGCACGTGCGTGCCGCGTAGCTCCCCCATCTCGACCCCCACTGGTTGAAACCCGTTCCCGTCCCTGTGTCCGTCGTCGCCACGACGCCTCGCCATACCGCCAGATCCCCATCCGCTCCCCGCCCGCCGGAGGCCGCGGCCCTCCGTATCGGATCGTGCGCCTGGCACCGGGGAAGGGGTGCCAGGAACTCGAAAGCGGCTGGAGATCTCGCAGTACGTCGGGCGCCGTCACGCCCTACAGACCGCCGGGCAGCACCCCCTCCTCGATGTCGGCGAAGTCGTCTTCGCTCTCCGCGAGGTAGGCCTCCCAGGCCGCCCTGTCCCAGATCTCCACCCGGGTGCTCGCGCCGATCACGACCAGGTCGCGGTCGAGAGCGGCGTACGACCGGAGGTGCCCGGGAATGGTGACCCGCCCCTGCTTGTCCGGCACCTCGTCGTGCGCGCTGGCGAAGAAGACCCGGCTGTAGGCCCGGGCCGCCTTGCTCGTCATCGGCTGCGCGCGCAACTGGTCGGCGATCCGCTGGAACTCGGGCATCGGGAAGACGTAGAGGCAGCGCTCCTGCCCTTTGGTGATCACGACACCCCCCGCCAGCTCATCCCGGAACTTCGCCGGAAGGATCAACCGGCCTTTGTCGTCCAGGCGCGGAGTGTGGGTGCCGAGGAACATCGGCCCAACCCCCTCGCCCTGAGCGGCGTTCGCGGCGCCGCTGACCCCCCGGGCCGGTGTGGCCCTCCCGGCCTCACCATCGCGCCCCACTCTACTCCACTTCCCTCCACCTGCAACCGGAAACGCCCGCGTGGCGCGGCGTTTCCGCGCGCAAAACAGCACGTCAACGGGGGTGGGGCGGAGTGGAGGGGTGCGGCGCGCCCCGCCGGCCGTCCGCTTCCCGACATAGATCGACTCCGTCCGGCCGATCGCGCGCTGACCGTCCGCCGGCCGTCCCCGGCCGAACGGATCGCCGTCGGCGGCGATCTGGTAGGCCCGGTGGTCCGGTAACCTCGCTCGGGTGACGGACGCGAAGATGCCCCTGCGGGCAAAGGTGGCCAGCTCCGTGTCGCGGACCGCCGCGGCGCTGTCGCGGGCCGCGGGCCGTGGCGACGGCTCCGTGATCGGCGGCTGGATCGGCCTCAAGATCGACCCGGACCTGCTGGCCCACCTGTCGGCCGGGCGCGCCATCGCCCTGGTGTCCGGCACCAACGGCAAGACCACCACCACCCGGCTCACCACCGCCGCCGTCGGGGTGCTCGGCCGGGTCGCCACCAACTCCTTCGGCGCCAACATGCCCACCGGGCACACCTCGGCGCTGGCCAAGGCCGGCAGCACCCCCTACGCCGTCCTCGAGGTGGACGAGCACTACCTCGCCCAGGTGCTGGACGCCACCGAGCCGCACGTGGTGGCGCTGCTGAACCTCTCCCGCGACCAGCTCGACCGGGCCAAGGAGGTCGCCATGATGGCGCAGCTCTGGCGCGCCGCGCTGGTCCGGCACCCCGACCTGCGGGTGGTCGCCAACGCCGACGACCCGATGGTGGTCTGGGCCGCCACCCCGCCGGCCGACCCGGCCCGCGGCCACGTCCCGCCGAAGGTCACCTGGTTCAGCGCCGGCCAGCGCTGGCACGACGACTCCTGGGTCTGCCCCGAGTGCGGCTCCACCATCCAGCGCTCAGGTGAGCAGTGGTGGTGCACCGGCTGCCCGCTGCGCCGGCCGCAGCCGCAGTGGACCGTCGAGGACGACGGGGTGCTCGACCCCACCGGCGCCTGGCACAAGGTGCAGCTCCAGCTCCCCGGCAAGGTCAACCTCGGCAACGCGGCCACCGCCCTGGCGGTCGCCGCCGAGTTCGGGGTACGCCCGGTGGACGCGGTCTCCCGGCTCGGCACGGTCACCTCGGTGGCCGGCCGCTACGCCCAGGTCGACCGGGACGGGCGCAACATCCGGCTGCTGCTGGCCAAGAACCCGGCCAGCTGGCTGGAGGCGTTCGACATGGCCGACGTCGCGCCCACACTGCTCTCCATCAACGCGCGCGACCCCGACGGGCTGGACACCTCCTGGCTCTTCGACGTCGACTTCTCCCCGCTGCGCGGCCGGCAGGTGCTGATCACCGGCGACCGGGCCTACGACCTCGCCGTCCGGCTCGACGTCAACGGCGTGCCGTTCCAGCACGTGCGGCGCTTCGACGACGCGGTCCGGGCGGTGCCGCCGGGCCGGCTGGAGGTCATCGCCAACTACACCGCCTTCCAGGACATCCGAGCGGAGCTGGACCGTGTCAACTGAGAGCCTGCGCATCGTCTGGATCTACCCCGACCTGCTGTCCACCTACGGCGACCGCGGCAACGCGCTGATCCTGGCCCGCCGGGCCCAGCTGCGCGGCATGCCGGTCGAGGTGCTGGAGGTCCGCTCCGACCAGCGGCTGCCCGCCACCGCCGACATCTACCTGATCGGCGGCGGCGAGGACGGCCCGCAGGCGCTGGGCGCGCAGCGGCTGATCGCCGACGGCGGCCTGCACCGGGCGGTGGCCCAGGGCTCGGTGGTGTTCGGCGTCTGCGCCGGCTACCAGCTGCTCGGCACCTCCTTCTTCGCCAAGGGCACCCGCTGCACCGGGCTGGAGCTGCTGGACATCTCCTCCGACCGGGGTCCCACCCGCGCGGTCGGCGAGCTGGCCGGCGAGGTCGACCCGCGGCTGGGCATCCCGTACCTGACCGGGTTCGAGAACCACGGCGGCCGGACCCACCTCGGCCCGAGCGTGTCGCCGGTGGCCCGGGTGACCACCGGGGTCGGCAACGACGGGACCACCGAGGGCGCCTGGCGGGGCAAGCTGCTCGGCACCTACTCGCACGGCCCGGCGCTGGCCCGCAACCCCGCCCTGGCCGACCTCCTGCTGCGCTGGGCGACCGGCATCCACCAGCTCCCCCCGCTCGACGACACGTGGGCCGACCGGCTCCGGTCGGAGCGCCGCACCGCGGTGGCCGCCGCCGCAAGGGCATGATCGGCGCCGCCCGACTGTGGCGGCGACGACCGGCGTCCCGAACGATCGTCCGGATGCTCCGGCAGCCCTCGGCGCGCCGGTTCGCGCTGCTGCTCCTGCTGCTCGCCGGGTTCGGCGTCACGCTGCTGCTGGTCCCCCACCCGGACCCGCGCGACCTGCCGGGGCTCGCCCACTCGCTCGGCGGGTACGCCCCGGCCGTCGCCGTGGTGGGCGGCGCGCTGCTGCTCGTGGCGCTGGTCCCGCGTACCTTCGTCACGCTGGCCGCCGGCGCGATCTTCGGCCCGGTGCAGGGCGCCGCGTACGCCCTCGGCGCGGCGCTGCTCGCGGCGGCCATCGGCTTCGCGGTCGGCCGCCTGCTCGGCCGGCAGTTCGTCGCCGAGCGGGTCCGCGGCCGGCTGGCCCGGCTGGACGGCTGGTTCGCCCGGCAGAGCGTGCTCGGCGTGATCACCGTCCGGCTGCTGCCGATCGCCGGGTTCGGGCTGGTCAGCTACGGCTACGGCACCACCGGGGCGCGCGTGCTGCCGTTCCTGGCCGGCAGCGTGATCGCCTCCGCCCCCACCGCGATCGGCTACGCGGCCATCGGCGCGGCGGTCAGCTCCCCCGGCTCGATCAACTGGTACGCCGCAGCCCCGGCCAGCCTCGGCCTGATCGCCAGCGTGCTCATCATCCACCGCTGGTGGCGGGCGGAGCGGCACCGCCGGCTGGGCCCGAGCTGAGATGGCCGCCGCGGAGGAGCGCTTGCCCGGCGGCTTCGTCACCGAGGTGGTCCGGATCGGCGACACGGTACGCCGCACTCCGCCGGCCCGCGCCGACTTCGGGGCGGCCCTGCTGCGGCACCTGGCCGCCACCGCGCCGGGCCTGGCACCCGGTTACCTCGGGCTGGACGCGCAGGGCCGGCAGGTGCTGACCCACCTCGACGGGCGGGTCCCCTGGCGGGACCGGGAGGATCCGGCCTTCTTCGCCGACCCCGCGCTCACCCGGCTGGCCGGGCTGATCCGGGCGCTGCACGACGCCTGCGCCGGCAGCCCGCTGGCCGGCGACGCGGAGACGGTCTGCCACCGGGACCTGTCGCCGAAGAACACCGTCTACCGGGACTCCCCGGTCGGGCCGGTGCCGGTGGCCTTCCTGGACTGGGACCTCGCCGGGCCGGGCCGGCGGATCGAGGACGTGGCGTTCGCCGGCTGGCACTGGGCCGCGCTGGGCGGGGACGCCGACCCGGCCGAGCTGGCCCGGCGCTGCCGGCTGCTCTGCGACGCCTACGAGGCGGCCGGCGCCGGGGTGTCCCTGCCCCGGGGCGAGCTGGTCGCCGTCATGCTCGACCAGCTCGACGGCACGTGGCGGGGCATCGACGCCGGCGCCGACCGGGACGAGCCGGGCATGCACCGGCTCCGCGCGGCGGGCGCGGTCGACGCGGTACGCGACTGGCACGGGTGGCTGCTCCGGCAGCGCCCGGCGGTCGAGGCGGCCCTCCGGACCCGTTGACCCCGGGACGCGCCGGAGGCGCGCCCCGGGCAGGGGACGCGCCTCCGTGAGCGGGCGGGTCAGGCGACGACCGAGACCATCCGGCCCTTCACCACGATGACCTTGCGGGGCTCCTTGCCGGCCAGCGCGCCGGCGACCGCCTCCAGCGCGGCCGACCGGACGTCGTCCTCGGACGCGTCGGCGGCCACCTCGACCCGGCCCCGGACCTTGCCGTTGACCTGCACCGGGTAGGTCACCGTCTCGGCGACCAGCAGCGCCGGATCGGCGGTCGGGAAGTCCGCGTACGCCAGCGAGGTGTCGTGGCCCAGCCGCCGCCACAGCTCCTCGGCGATGTGCGGGGCGAACGGCGCCACCATCAGCACCAGCGGCCCGGCCACCTCGCGCGGGGTCGCCGCCAGCCGGGTCAGCCCGTTGGTCAGCTCGATCAGCTTGGCGATCGCGGTGTTGAACCGGATCCCCTCCATGTCCGCGCGGACCCCGTCGATCACCTTGTGCAGCAGCCGCCGGGTGGCCTCGTCGGCCGGCGCGTCGGTGACCCGCAGCGCGCCGGTCTGCTCGTCGACGACCGCCCGCCAGACCCGCTGCAGGAACCGGTAGGAGCCGACCACGGCCCGGGTCTCCCACGGGCGGGACACCTCCAGCGGGCCCATCGACATCTCGTACACCCGGAAGGTGTCCGCGCCGTACGCCGCGCACATGTCGTCCGGGGTGACGACGTTCTTCAGGGACTTGCCCATCTTGCCGTACTCGCGGGTGACCTCGGTGTCGCCGTGGAAGTACCGGCCGTCGACCTCGACGACCTCCTCGGCCGGCACGTAGGCGCCGCGCGGGTCGGTGAACGCGTACGCCTGGATCATGCCCTGGTTGAACAGCCGGCGGAACGGCTCGAACGAGGAGACGTGGCCCAGGTCGTACAGCACCTTGTGCCAGAAGCGGGCGTACAGCAGGTGCAGCACGGCGTGCTCGGCGCCGCCGACGTACAGGTCGGTGCCCCCGCAGTCGCCGGCACCGCGCGGGCCCATCCAGTACGCCTCGTTCTCCGGCTCGACGAAGCGCCCGGCGTCGGTCGGGTCCAGGTAGCGCAGCTCGTACCAGCAGGAGCCGGCCCACTGCGGCATCACGTTGGTCTCCCGGGTGTAGCGCTTCGGCCCGTCACCCAGGTCCAGCTCCACCTCCACCCAGTCGCGCCGCCGGGACAGCGGGGTCTCCGGGTTGCTGCCGGCGTCCTCCGGGTCGAAGGTCTTCGGCGAGAAGTCGTCCACCTCGGGCAGCTCGACCGGCAGCATCGACTCGGGCAGCGCGATCGGCGCGCCGGTCTCGTCGTAGACGATCGGGAAGGGCTCGCCCCAGTAGCGCTGCCGGGAGAACAGCCAGTCCCGCAGCCGCCACGTGACCGCGCCGGCGCCGTGCCCGTTGGCCTCCAGCCACTCGATGATCCGCGCCTTGGCGTCGGCCACCCCCAGGCCGTTCAGGTCCAGCCCGCGGTCGGGGGCGGCGCTGTTGATCGCCGGGCCGTCCCCGGTCCACGCCTTGCCGGCGAAGCCCTCCGCCGGCTGCACGGTGCGCACGATCGGCAGGTCGAAGACCTCGGCGAAGTCCCAGTCCCGCTCGTCCTGGGCCGGCACGGCCATGATCGCGCCGGTGCCGTAGCCGGCCAGCACGTAGTCGGCGATGAAGATCGGGATCTGCCCGCCGGTGACCGGGTTGGTCGCCCAGGCGCCGACGAAGACGCCGGTCTTCTCCTTGGTGTCCGCCTGCCGCTCCACGTCCGTCTTGGCCGCGGCGGCCTTCCGGTACGCCTCGACGGCGGCCCGCGGGCTGGCGTGCCCGCCGGTCCAGGCGTCCTTCGTCCCCTCCGGCCAGGCGGCCGGCACCAGCACGTCGACCAGCTCGTGCTCGGGGGCCAGCACCATGTAGGTGGCGCCGAAGACGGTGTCCGGCCGGGTCGTGAACACCCGGACCGGGCCGCGCTCGGTCGGGAAGTCGATGTGCGCGCCGGTCGACCGGCCGATCCAGTTGCGCTGCTGCAGCTTGATCGGCTCGGGCCAGTCCAGCGTGTCCAGGTCCGCCAGCAGCCGGTCCCCGTACGCGGTGATCCGCATCATCCACTGCTTCAGGTTCCGCTTGAAGACCGGGAAGTTGCCCCGCTCGGAGCGGCCGTCGGCGGTGACCTCCTCGTTGGCCAGCACGGTGCCCAGCCCCGGGCACCAGTTCACCGGCGCCTCCGAGACGTACGCCAGCCGGTGGTCGTCGACGATCCTGCGCCGCTCGCCCACGGTCAGCTCGGCCCACGGCCGGCCGTCCGGGGTGGGGCGGGTGCCCCCCTCGAACTCGGCTATCAGCTCGGCGACCGGGCGGGCCTTCTTCGCGTCCGCGTCGTACCAGGAGTTGAAGATCTGCAGGAAGATCCACTGGGTCCAGCGGTAGAAGTCGGTCTCGATGGTGGCCACCGAGCGCCGCTCGTCGTGGCCCAGCCCCAGCCGGCGCAGCTGCGCCTTGTACCGCTCGATGTTGGCCTCGGTGGTGGTCCGCGGATGGGTGCCGGTCTGCACCGCGTACTGCTCGGCGGGCAGGCCGAACGCGTCGAAGCCCATCGCGTGCAGCACGTTGCGCCCGGCCATCCGCTGGTAACGGGCGTAGCAGTCGGTGCCGATGTAGCCCAGCGGGTGGCCGACGTGCAGGCCGGCGCCGGACGGGTAGGGGAACATGTCCAGCACGTACAGCTTCTCGGCGCCCGCGCGCGGGTGGTCCGGGTCGGCCAGCGGGCCGGCCGGGTTCGGCGCGTGGAAGGTGCCCTCCCGCTTCCAGGTGTCCTGCCAGCGGTGCTCGATCTCCTCGGCCAGGGCGGCGGTGTACCGGAACGGGGGGATGTCGGTCGCCGGTGCGGCTGCCTCAGTCATGGCGTCTCCTCGGCGCGGGTCATGTCGGATATGGGAGGTCTGCTGCGGGCACAAAAAAGCCCCTCGCGCAGGAGGGGCCGCCGTGCTGTCGCGCGCTCAGCGCATCAGCACGGCTCGGTAAGAAGCAGGAAGACTCCGGCCATGACCGGCAGTGTACCCCGCCGGCGGCTCGCGCCTCGCGCCCGCCGCCACGAGGTGGGACGGCGCCGGGCCCTGGTCACCTCGACGGGTACGGCGCGGGGCGGGCGAACCGCTCGGTGTCGGTGACGAACCCCAGCACTGCTCGGCCCACCTCCCCCTCCCCGCCGCCCCCGCGACAGGAACCGGGACCCGGCTACCCACCTACGAGCCGGGCACGCGTCCCCCGGTCCGGCGAATATTCCGGGCGTAACCGGCCGACCGCCTGCGGGGGTCGGCGACAACGACAAACATGGTTAGCCTGAGAGACCAGTGAGATTCTTGCGGCAGACGAGGCTCGGCGTCGCGAACCCAACGGCGGGTCCAGGTGCTCTATACAGAGCTGCCGTCCGGCGACGAGGAGGAGGCCCGTGACACAACAGACCTGGGACGAGGTGGGCGGTCTGCTGCCGCACGACGAGTTCCGCGCCGCCAGCGAGGCCATCGTTTCCAACATCGAGCAGGTCATCGAGGGCAAGACGGCCACCGTCCGGCTCGCCCTCGCGGTGCTGCTCGCCGAGGGCCACCTGCTGATCGAGGACGTCCCCGGCGTCGGCAAGACCAAGCTGGCCAAGGCCATGGCCCGGTCGATCGACTGCTCGGTGCGCCGGATCCAGTTCACCCCGGACCTGCTACCCAGCGACGTCACCGGGGTCAGCGTCTACAACCAGGAGACGCACGACTTCGAGTTCCGCCCGGGCGCGGTCTTCGCCAACCTGGTGGTCGGCGACGAGATCAACCGGGCCTCGCCGAAGACCCAGTCGGCGCTGCTGGAGTGCATGGAGGAGCGGCAGGTCACCGTCGACGGCGTGACCTACCAGCTGCAGACCCCGTTCATGGTGATCGCGACGCAGAACCCGATCGAGATGGAGGGCACCTACCCGCTGCCGGAGGCGCAGCGCGACCGGTTCACCGCCCGGATCGCGATGGGCTACCCGGACCCGGGCGCCGAGCTGGCCATGCTGGACGGCCACGGGGCCAACGACCCGCTGCACGAGCTGCGGCCGGTCTCCGACGCGGCCACCGTCCGCCGGCTGATCGGCCACGTCCGGCAGGTGCACGTCGCCGACGCCGTCAAGCAGTACGCGATCGACCTGGTGACCGCCACCCGCGAGGCGCCCGACCTGCGGCTCGGCGCGTCCCCGCGGGCCACCCTCCAGCTGCTGCGCACCGCCCGCGCGGTGGCCGCCCTGGAGGGCCGCGACTACGTCCTCCCGGACGACCTCCAGGCCCTCGCGGTGCCGGTGCTGGCACACCGGATCATCCCGACCGCCGACGCGCAGCTGGCCCGGCGCACCACCGACGCGATCGTCGCCGAGCTGGTGCACCGCCTCCCGCTCCCGCACGACCGCAAGCGCTCCCCGTACGACACCCGGCCCGGCGGCAGCGGCAACGGTCGCGGGCCCTACGAGCCGCGGAGGCCGTGAGGTGCGCGACGGGCTGCGAGGGCTGACCACCCGCGGCCGCTCGTTCCTGGCGGCCGCTGTCGCCGCCGCGATCTCCGCCGCCATCCTCGGCGAGAAGGACCTGCTCCGGGTGGCCGTGCTGCTCGCCATCCTGCCGCTGCTCGCGGCGGCCTACGTCGGGCGCAGCCGCTACAAGCTCGCCTGCAACCGGTCGCTGGAGCCGCACCGGGTGCCGGTCGGGGCCAGCTCCCGGGTGGTGCTGCGGCTGCAGAACCTGTCCCGGCTGCCCACCGGCACCCTGCTGCTGGAGGACCGGCTGCCCTACGCGCTCGGCAGCCGGCCGCGGGTGGTGCTGGAGCGCCTCGGCGCCCACCAGGCCAGCTCGGTGGCGTACACGGTCCGCGCCGACGTGCGCGGCCGCTACGAGGTCGGCCCGCTGGTGATCCGGCTGACCGACCCGTTCGGGCTGTGCGAGCTGAGCCGGGCCTTCCCCAGCACCGACCACCTCACGGTCATCCCGCAGGTCACCCCGCTGCCCTCGGTCCGCCTTCCCGGCGAGTACGCGGGCACCGGCGACAGCCGGGCCCGGTCGGTGGCGGTGCACGGCGAGGACGACGCGGCCACCCGGGAGTACCGGATGGGCGACGACCTGCGCCGGGTGCACTGGAAGTCGACGGCCCGCACCGGCGAGCTGATGGTGCGCCGGGAGGAGCAGCCCTGGGAGAGCCGGGCCACCGTGGTGCTGGACACCCGCGCCGCCGGGCACCGGGGCGAGGGGCCCACGGCGAGCTTCGAGTGGGCCGTCTCCACCGCCGCCAGCGTCGCCGTGCACCTGCGCCAGGCCGGCTACAAGCTGCGCCTGGTCACCGGCTCCGGCGCGGACGTGGACGCCACCGAGGCCGGCGGCGAGGGCGTGCTCCTCGACCACCTCGCCGACGTGCACCTGGACAAGCGCGGCGAGCTCACCACGCTGGTGCAGCAGGTCCGGCAGCGGGCCGACGGCGGGCTGATCATCGCGCTGCTGGGCACGTTGAGCACCGCCGAGGCGGAGCTGCTGGCCGGGCTGCGCACCAGCGGTGCGACCTGCGTGGGCTTCCTGCTCGACAGCAACACCTGGCTGAACCTGCCGCCGAAGGCCCGGGCCGAGGCGGAGCACGCGCACGGCGCCGCCGCGCTCGCCCTGCTGCAGAGCGGCTGGCGGGTGATCGGGGTGGACCACGGCAACCGGCTGCCGGTGCTCTGGCCGCAGGCGGCCCGCGGTTCGCAGGGGTTCGCGCTGCGGGCGGCGCTGGCCGAGACGGTGGCCGGAGGCGTGCGATGACCGGAAGGGTGGACCCGTGACCGCGCACCGCAACCTCGGCTTCGTCGCCGCGGCGGCGACCCTGCTGGCGGCGGCCCCGCTGTCGGCGATCTTCGAGCGCTGGACCTGGCTCATCCAGGCGGCCATCGTGGTGGCCGTGGTGGCCGGCGCGGCCGCGCTGAGCCGGTTGGCCCGGGCGCCGCTGTGGGGCCAGGTGCTGGCCATGCTGGCCGGTCTCACGCTCGCCCTGACCTGGGTCTTCCCGGGCGGCACCGAGTTCTTCGCGTTCGTGCCCACCCCGGCCACCTTCGCCCACTTCGGCGACCTGCTGAACGCCTCGTTGTCCGACATGCGCTCGTACGGGGTGCAGGTGCCGGACGTCGACTCGCTGCTCTTCCTCGCCGTGCTCGGCATCGGCGCGGTGGCCATCGTGGTGGACGTGCTCACCGTCGGGCTGCGCCGGCCGGCGCTGGCCGGGCTGCCCATGCTGGCCATCTACTCGGTGCCGGTGGCGGTCTACGTGGACAGCGTCCCCGCCACCCCGTTCGTGGTGGGCGCCTGCGGCTACCTGTGGCTGCTGGTCACCGACAACGTCGACCGCGTACGCCGGTTCGGCCGCCGGTTCACCGGCGAGGGGCGGGACGTCGACGTCTGGGAGGCGTCGCCGCTGGCCGCGGCGGGCCGGCGGCTGGCCGTGGTCGGGGTGGCCCTCGCGGTGGCCCTGCCGCTGGTCGTGCCCGGGATGACCGGCGGGCTGATGAGCGCCGTCGGCAACGGCACCGGCAACGGCAACGGGCGGCCGGGCCAGGGCGGCAGCCCCGGCCGGATCGACCTGTTCGCCGCGCTCAGCGGCCAGCTCAACCAGACCGAGGTGACCGAGCTGGTCAAGGTCAGCACCAACGAGCCGGCCCCGTTCTACCTGCGCTTCGGGGTCGCCGACGAGCTGCGGCCGGACGGCTTCCGGGTGCGGGTGCCCACCGGGCGGCCGGCCAACCGGAACCTGCCCGACCCGGCGGAGCGCGGCGGCCGGGGCGTGGAGCAGCAGCGCTACCGGGCCAGCGTCGAGGTGAGCAAGAACCTCAACATGCCGCTGCTGCCGGTGTACGCCGAGCCGGTGAAGACCGAGGACCTCGGCGGCAACTGGCTCTACGACCCGAACCTCCAGATCGTCTTCTCCAACCGGGAGAACTCCCGGGGCAAGCGCTACTCGTTCGACTACGTCCGCTCGACGTTCAGCCCGACGGCGCTGCGCGCGGCGCCGTCCCTGCCGGCCGACGACCCGGTGCTGCGGCAGCAGACCGTCACGCCGGCCGTCCGCGCCGTCGACCGGCTGGTCGACCAGCTGGTCAAGGGCCGGGCGAACGACTACGACAAGGTCCGGGCGATCTACGACTACTTCTCGGTGGAGAACGGGTTCACCTACTCGCTGTCCACCCGGGGCGGCACCAGCGGGGACGACATCACCGACTTCCTCGCCACCAAGGTGGGCTTCTGCCAGCAGTACGCGGCGGCGATGGCCTGGCTGGTCCGGTCGGCCGGCATCCCGGCGCGGGTGGCGTTCGGTTTCAGCAACGGCAGCAACTCCGGCGGCGGCACGTACGTGCTGACCAACCGGAACCTGCACGCCTGGACGGAGGTCTACTTCGGCGGGATCGGCTGGGTGCCGTTCGACGCCACCCCGGCGGCGAGCGTCGTGGGGTCGGTCCGCTCGGTCTGGGCCCCGAACACCGACGCCCCCGAGGAGGTCACCCCCCTGCCGGGGAGCACCGCCGCCCCCGGCGGGGCCGACCCCTCGGCCGGCCCGGAGGACCCGGGAGCGACCGCGGTGATCCCGGCCGTCAGCCGCCCGGTGACCGCTCCGGCGCTCGATTCCACCGCGCTGATGGGCGCGGTACCCCCGGTACAGGACGCCGGCGACGACGACGCGACGAGCACCCCGGCCGAGCCGCCGCGTCCCCGCCGGGGCGAGCGGGTGGTGCAGCTCCGGCCGGAGCAGACCGGCGAGGGGTACAAGAGCGTCTACTCCGAGCTGACCAGGCCAACCGTCGGCTCCCGGCTGCGGACGATCGTGCGGGGCACCGGCGAGGTGCTGATCACCTTCGGCGTGGTGGTGCTGCTCTTCGCCGGCTACGAGATCTGGGGCAAGGCGGTGATCGTCGACGCCCACCAGAGCGACCTGAGCAGCCAGCTCGCCCAGGAGTGGGGGGCGGACCCGACGGTCGGGCCGACCACCGCGCCGAGCGCCAAGCCGAAGCCGCCGGCCGAGGGGAAGCCGGTCGCCGGGCTCTACATCCCCAAGCTCGACAAGCACTGGGTGGTGGTCGAGGGGGTCACCCCGGACGACATCCGGTACGCCCCGGGCCACTACCCGAAGAGCGCCATGCCGGGCCAGGTGGGCAACTTCTCCGTCGCCGGGCACCGCATCCGGGCCACCTTCTGGCGCCTCGACGAGCTGCGCTCGGGCGACGCCATCGTGGTCGAGACCCAGGGCGAGTGGTTCATCTACAAGGTCTACCAGCAGCGGATCGTCAAGCCGTACCAGGTCGAGGTCGTCGCGCCGGTGCCGGGCAAGCCGAACGAGTCGCCCACCGAGAAGCTGCTCACGCTGACCACCTGCAACCCCAAGTTCGACAACTACCAGCGGCTGATCATCCACGCCCGGCTGGACCACGTCCAGGCCAAGTCGGCGGGTCGCCCGGCCGAGCTGGAGGGCTGACGCGTGTACGGATGGATCTGGCGGAAGCTGCCGCTCGGGCTGCCCGGGAAGCTGACCGGCTCGGTGCTGCTTGCCGCCGCGGCGGTCGCCCTGCTGTGGTTCGTGGTCTTCCCCTGGGCAGAGCCCCTCCTCCCCTTCGACGACGTGCAGGTCACCCAGGACTCCGGCGTGCCGGGGGACGACGGCGCCGGGCTCACCGAGCCGAGTGAGCGGCCGTCCGGGGAGGAGATCCCGTACAGCACCGAGACGAACAACGCCCCGCCCTCCACCCCGAGCAGGTGACCCCGATGCGCGTCCTCGTGATCGACAACTACGACTCGTTCGTCTTCAACCTCGTGCAGTACCTCGGCCAGCTCGGCGTGGACTGCGAGGTGCGGCGCAACGACGAGATCGACGTCGCCGAGGTGGGCCGGGTGGGCGCCGCCGGCGTGCTCCTCTCGCCCGGGCCGGGCAGCCCGGACCGGGCCGGCATCTGCCTCGACGTGATCAAGGAGTACGCGGGCAAGCTGCCCCTGTTCGGGGTCTGCCTCGGTCACCAGGCCATCGGCGAGGCCTTCGGCGCGACGGTGACCCGGGCGCCGGAGCTGCTGCACGGCAAGACCTCCGAGGTGCGCCACCACGGGGTGGGGGTGCTGGCCGGCCTGCCCGACCCGTTCACCGCCACCCGGTACCACTCGCTCGCCGTGCTGCCCGAGACGCTCCCCGACGAGCTGGAGGTCACCGGCCGGACCGCCTCCGGCGTGGTGATGGCCATGCGGCACCGTACCCTGCCCATCGAGGGCGTCCAGTTCCACCCGGAGTCGGTGCTGACCGAGGGCGGCCACCTCATGCTGGCGAACTGGCTGGCCGTCTGCGGCTACCCGGAGGCCCTGGAGCGGGCCCCGGAGCTGGCCGCCGAGGTCGACGCCCGCCGCCGCGCCGCCTTCGCCGCGGCCTGAGGGTTCGTTCTACGCGAAGTGGCGGCGCCCGGGTCGACCGGGCACCGCCACTTCGGCTGTCTCAGGCTGTCGGGTCAGGGCTGGCTGAACCGGCTCGGCGGCGTGGTGGTCGGGAACGGGAAGCCACCGCCGCCTCCGGGAGTGGTCGGGGTCGCGCCCGGCGACGGCGTGCCCGGGCTGGCGCTGTCGGTCGGCTCGGGCAGCGGGATGTCCACCTCGATGGTCACGGTCTTGCCCTTGGCCAGCTTGCTGCCAGCGCGCGGGTTCTGGCTGCTCACCTTGCCGACCTTGTCGGGTGTGACCTCGTTGCCGTCCCGGACGCGGACGTCGTAGCCGGCGTCGGTCAGCCGCCTGGTGGCCTGCTCCTTGGTGTAGCCCGTGACGTCCGGCACCTCGTTCACGTTGCCCCGGGAGACCTCCAGGGTCACCGGGCTGCCCTCGGCCACCGAGCTGCCCTCCTTGGGAAGCACGTTGACGACCTGGCCCTCCGGCGCGCCGCTGTCGATGTCCTTGCGCGTGACGTCGAGCTTCAGATCGTCGAGGCGGGCCTTGGCGCTGGCGTAGGTGCTGCCCTCGATGCCAGCCGGGATCGTCACCACGGGCTTGCCGCCGCAGATCTGGATCGTCACCGGGCTGTTCTTCGCCACCGACGCGCCGGACTGCGGGTTCTGGGCGGCCACCGTGTTCTTCGTGCAGTCGCTGCTGAGTACCGGCTCACCGAGCGTCACGCGCAGCCCCGCCCGCTGGAGATCGGCGGTCGCCACCGCCTGGCTCTTGCCCTGCAGCGGTGGCACGGAGACCTTCTCGGCGCCGGTCTGGTTGAGCCAGAGCGCGGTGGCCAGCGCGATGACCGCGAGCACGCCGAGCGCGGCGAACGTGGCGATCACCCAGGCCGAGCTCTTCCGCTTGCGCGGGTCACCGACCCGGGCCGGCGCCTGCTGGCGGGTCTGCGGGCCCATCACCTGGGTGTGCTGGTAGCCGCCGCCGGCCGCGGCCGGTCCCATCGGCATGGTCTCCTCGGCCGGCATGACCGGGGTGGCCAGCACCGGACGGCCCGCGGCGGCACGGAGCAGGTCGGCCCGCATCTCGCCGGCGCTCTGGTAGCGGTTCAGCGGGTTCTTCGACAGCGCCTTGAGGACGATCGCGTCCACGGCGGGGTTGACGTCCGGGTTGATGGTGCTCGGCGTGGGCGGCGTCTCCCGTACGTGCTGGTAGGCGACGCTGACCGGGCTGTCCCCGACGAACGGCGGGTGCCCGCAGAGCAGCTCGAACAGCACGCAGCCGGCCGCGTAGACGTCGGAGCGGGCGTCGACCGCCTCGCCGCGCGCCTGCTCCGGGGAGAGGTACTGCGCCGTGCCGATGACCGCGCTGGTCTGTGTCATCGTGGTGGCGCCGCTGGCCAGCGCCCGGGCGATGCCGAAGTCCATCACCTTGACCTGGCCGGTCTGGGTGAGCATCACGTTGCCGGGCTTGATGTCCCGGTGGATGATCCCGTGCCGGTGGCTGAACTCCAGGGCCGCGCACATGTCGGCGCAGATCTCCAGCGCCCGGCGCGGCTGGAGCCGGCCCTCGGCGCCGAGCACCTCCTTGAGGGTCCGCCCGTTGACGAACTCCATCACGATGAACGGCAGCGTCTCGCCGGTCGGGGCGGTCTCCTCGCCGGTGTCGTACACGGCGACGATGGCCGGGTGGTTCAGCGACGCGGCGTTCTGCGCCTCCCGGCGGAACCGCATCTGGAAGGTCGCGTCCCGGGCCAGGTCGGCGCGGAGCATCTTGATCGCGACATCCCGACCGAGCCGGAGATCGCGACCACGGTGCACCTCCGCCATGCCGCCGTAGCCGAGCAGCTCGCCGACCTGGTACCTGCCACCGAGCAGGCGGGCCTGCGCTGTCATCGCGTCTCTCGTCCTTCGCTCGTCGTCGTCTCGCCGCCAGCCGGCTGGAGCCGTACCCCACGACGGTACGACGTGGGAAGCGGATAGTCGCCCTCGTGGGCCCGCACCGCGCCGGAGGTCACGCCCACCGGCGCAAGCGCGCCGGGGTCAGCGGCCGCCGCGTACTTCCGGTAGTAGTACGAAATCACGCCCGAGCAGAGCACGACCAGGACGGCCACCACGATGGCGGCCACCCATCGCCCCGCCGTGGAGCGGCGGGGGGCCGGCAGCGGGGCGGCGGCCGGTCGCGCGTATCCGAGGGGGTTGTGCTGCCGGGGCGGCGGGACGGCCGCCGCGCCGCGCGGCGCCACCGGCG
>NZ_MUYZ01000125.1:0-17451 GCF_003013775.1 Micromonospora sp. MH33 | reverse complement strand
AGGCGTCGACCGTCCCGATCCCGACCGTTCCCGCCCCGAGCACCCCGGCCACCGTCCCCGGCGCGGCCGACCCGCCCGCCCCACCGCCGTCCCGCCGCCCGGACCCGGCGAACGGCCGTCCGGCCCGCCCGCTCGGCCGCTACGCACCCGACGACGCGCGGCCCGCCCCCGCCGATCCGGCCCGCACCGGGCCGGGCGCGGACAATCTCGCCGGCTGGCTCACCGACCTGCGTCGGCGTCCCGACGAGTCGGATCCGTTCGGCGACGCCGGCCGCTCCGGCCCGGCCAATGGCCGGTCGGCCGAACCCGCGCCGCCACCCGCCCGGTCCTTCTTCGAGCCCACCCCCGGCCGTTCGCCCCGGCGGCAGTCGCCGCTGGACACGCCGCGCCGCGGCACGGAGCGGGCGGCGGCGCCCTCCCGGTTCGCCGGTGGCGGCCAGCCGTTCCCGCGCCGGCGGCCGCTGAACGAGCCGGTGCCGGAGGACCCGACGCAGGCGTTCCGGGTGGACTCCGCCGAACCGACCCCGGCGAGCCGGCCCGCGGAACCGGCCCGGCCGTTCCGGCCCGCCGCCCCGGCCGGGGAGACCACCCAGGCGCTGCCCCGGCGGCGCCCCGGCACCGGCGACGACCCGGTACCGGACGACCCGACCCAGCCGATCCCCGGCCCGGTCGACCTCGCCGAGGCCGAGGAGCTTCCGCCGTCGATCGCCGAGCCGGTGTCCGGCCCGCCCGTGTCGCGTCGGGGCTTCACCCCGATCGTCATCGAGGGCACCGTCATCGAGTCCCGCGAGCTGACCGAGCCGGCGGAGCCCGCGCCGTACCCGGTGCCCACGCTGCCCGCCGCCGCCTCCGCGATGGTGCCGGCGGCGTCCCCGGGCGACGGCGGCACGGCGGCGCCCTGGGCCGGGCCCACCGACCCCACCGTGCCGCTGAGGGTCGACCCACCCACGTCGCCGGCCCCCGATCGTGCCGCCGCCGGGTCCTCCGATCTCCGGCCAGGGCGGGCCGTGCCCTCCGGGGAGATGCCCGTCGACACGCCGGCCGAGCCGACCGTGCCGCTGTTCGACCGGCCCACGCCGGGCCGGCCGGGACCGGCCGACGACCCGCGCCCGTCGCTGTTCACCCCTGCCGGACCGGAAGATGAGCTGACCGCGCCGCTGTTCGAGCCGCCCGCGCCCCCGGACGTGCCGCTGTTCGCGCCGACCGCCGCTGCGGACGAGCCGACCACGTCGGTGTTCACGCCGGCCGCCGCGGACGAGCCGACCACGTCGCTGTTCACGCCGGCCGCCGCGGACGAGCCGACCACGTCGCTGTTCGCGCCGACCGCCGCCGCGGACGAGCCGACCACGTCGGTGTTCGCGCCCGCCGCCGCGGCCGGGCCCGTGCCGCCGGAGAAGCCGACGGCCGACGTCGCCGCCGCCGCTCCGTCCCCGGTCGACGGTGCCCGGGAAGCCGACTTCGTGCCGGCGAACGAGGTGGAGGAGGAGCTGCTCAGCGCGGCCGGCAGTGGCAGCACGGACAGCTTCCTCACCACCCTGCTGCTGGCCCGGGTGCTGCTGCCGGTCGCCGCCGACTCGGTGGCGGGCAGCCGACCGGGCGACCCCGGCTTCGTCTGGTGCACGGAGCAGATCGACGGCGGGACGTACGTGGTGGTCTACACCTCGCCCGAGCGGCTGGCGGACCGGGCCGGCGGCCCGACCGAGACGGTACGGGTCAAGTTCGTCCAGCTCATCCGCCGCTGGCCGGACGTGAGCTGGTCGTTCGCGGTGAACCCGGGCACCCCGGTCGGGGCGACGTACCCGGGGGAGCAGGTTCTCGCGCTGGCCAACTGGGCCGCCGAGGTGGGGCTGGGCGACGACCCGGAGACCGAGCCGGAGCCGCCCGCCACCGCACCGGTGCCGGCGGCCGAGCCCCGGCCCGCCCCGCCGGCGGTGGACCCGACCCGCCCGGTGACCATGCAGAAGGCGATCGCCCCGAGCCAGCTCGCCTACTACCTGGAGCGCGGCTACGACCGGGTTTCCGGCTTCGTGCACCGGGCCGGCGAGCTGGCCCACCTCAGCACTCCGGCCGAGCTGTACGACGCGCTCGGTCTCGGCCACCCCGGCTCGCCGTTCTCCCGCGACGCCGAGGAGATCTACGTGCTGCGCTGGCCGGCCTACCGGCCGAGCCTCTACCGGATCCCCTATGGCGGGCAGAACGAGGGCGCGATGCGGGCGATGGAGGGCTGGGTGATCGAGCGGCCCCCGTTCCGCGGCAACGGCTTCGCCCCGGGGGAGAGCAGCGACGTGGTCGCCGAGTTCAAGGTGGACAGTGCCCGGCTGCCGCACGGCGCCGAGCTGTGGCGGATCGGCGCGGATCGCAGCGAGCGGGTGGTCGCCGTGCTGGACACCGACGCGCTGCTCTGGGTCAAGGCGGATGACGGGTGACCCGCGACGGCTACGTGGCCCGCTGGCGGGGCCGGGAGTACCAGGCCAGCCCGGACGGCGGCGACGTCCGCCTGTACCAGCCGGAGCCGGGCGAGGGCTTCACCGAGGTACGCCCCGGCCGGCACGTCCGGGTGGTGCCGGCCGCCGAGGTCGAGGACCTGGCGTACGTGCGGACCACCTGCACCTGGCAGGGGCAGCCGTTCATCGTGCTGGCCGAGCACGACGGCTGGCTGCGTGTGGAGTACACCGGGGGCCGCTGGCCGGTGGCCCAGAAGATGGGGCTGGAGGCGTTCGACTTCGGCGTCTACCAGGGCTGGGCGCCCGCGAACGAGGTGACCGACCTGCGCGAGCAGCGGGTCTGAGTCAGGACTTCGTCCAGCGCAGGATCTCGCCGAGGACGAGGTCCCGGGCCTCCACGTGCGGGAAGTGGCCCACCCCGTCGAGCAGCCGCCACTCGTAGGGGGCGGTGACGTAGCGGCCGGAGCCCTGGGCGGTGCGGGGCAGTGAGGCGCGGTCGAGCGCGCCGTGCAGCTGGAGGGTCGGGGTGGTGAGCGGCTTCTGCATCAGCCGGACGAACCGGTAGCCGTGCAGCCGCAGTACCGACCGGAACGCCCAGCGGTAGCCCTCCATCGCGCAGAACGCCGCCTGCGGGATCTGCATGGCCACCCGGCAGCACCGGGCGTACGCGTCGAAGTCGGGGCCGTTCACCCAGCGCGGTCCGCCCCACCGGCGCAGCATCGACTCCACCTCGGCGGCGTCGTCGCGGGTCAGCACGTGCTCGTAGCGGGGGAGCTGGAACTTCAGCGTGGGCGTGGACGCGGTGAACTGGCCGCGGGGGTCGGCGAAGATGGCGGCCCGGAGCCGGAGCGGGTGCGGTGCGCCGAGCACCACGAGCCGCCGCACCAGGGCGGGGTGGAACGAGGCGGCGGTCCAGGCGATGAGGCCGCCGGCGCCGCTGCCCACCAGGGTCGCCGACCGCTCGCCGAGGGCCCGGATCAGCCCGGCGACGTCGGCGGCGAGGGTGTAGCCGTCGTACCCCCGGGGTGGCTTGTCGCTCGCGCCGTAGCCGCGCAGGTCGACCGCGACCGCGCGGAAGCCGGCGTCGGCGACCGCCGGCAGCATCTCGTGCCAGGCGTACCAGTACTCGGGGAAGCCGTGCAGGAAGAGCACCATGGGGCCGGTGCCGGCCTCGACGACGTGGAAGCGGCTGCCGTTGGCGCCGACGAACCGGTGCGTCCACGGCCCTTCGGGAAGGACACAGGACTCATCGACGGGTCCGCCGCGCTGGTCGGTCATGGGGCACAGCCTAGGGCGAACGGGGCGCGGGCGGCCCCGCAGGTGGCGAGGATCAGGGGATTCTCCGGGACGGCACCGGACGGGCCGCGGCCGGCCCGGCCGCCGGAAAGGGCGATGCCCGGGCAGGTGACCTGCCCGGGCATCGCGGGGTGTAGCGGTGATCGGCGGCTCAGGAGATGCGCACCTTCATCGCGGTGCCGTTCTGCTGGAGAACCTTGATCTTGACGCCGGTGGCCGGGAGCTTGACGCCGTGGTTCGGCAGCTCCGGGTACCAGTACTGCTGGGTGTCGTCGAACAGCGGCTGCGCGGCCTGGCCACGGATGTACTGCGGCTGGCTGTTGATGTGCAGCGTGAACGAGTCCGCCTTCTTCAGGCTGAACGGCGCGTCGTAGACCTGGACGCGGGCCCGCCACGGGGCGCCGGTCAGGTTGTAGATCGGCCGCGGGTGCGCGTCGATGTAGAGGTTACGACCCTCACCCGGGTGCTCGAACGTGTCGTTGTCCGCGTACCGGAGGTTCCAGTACGAGATCAGCAGACCCTCCTGGTACGCGTAGTGGTCCACGTAGTCCGGGCGGGTGTTCGCGTAGCCGAAGTAGTACGGGCCGGTCTTCAGGTACTTGTCGTACGAGACGTACGACCGGTTGCCGGCGATGTAGTAGTTGTCGAAGAGCCGGGTGTAGGTCGCCTCGGCGATGGTCCAGCCGGCGAGCGTCCAGTCTCCGGCACCGGTCTCGGCGCCGTCGCTGAGCAGGGTCTGGCCGTCGGCGGTCACGGTGATGGCGTCACCGAAGAAGCCGCCCGAGGCCACGCCACCGTCGGTGACGTAGTGGAACCGGAACTGCGCGACCTTGCCGGCCAGCGAGTCCATCGGGATGTTGATGTCCACCCACTTGCCCGCGCTGCTGCCGGTCAGACCCGGCGTCGGGTCGGTGTTGGACACCGGCGGGATCGGCTTGCCGTTGACCGTGCCGTTCAGCGCGTTCCAGGTCTTGCCGCCGTCCGTCGACGCCTCGAAGAAGAGGTAGTCGTAGCCGGTCTCGATGTTGAAGCGGCCCTTCATGGACAGCGCCGCCGAGGTCTTCCCGGTGAAGTCGAGCGTCCTGGTCATGGTGTTGTTCAGGTCGTCGTCGTTACCGGAGAAGTACTGCTTCGTGCCCTCGAACGGAGCGCCGTACTGGAAGGTGTACTCCCGCTGTGGCAGCACCACGACCGCGGCCTGCGCCTTCTTGGAGTTGTACTCCTCCGGGCCCAGGTCCAGGGTGCGCTTCTGCCCGGCCTTGACCACCTCGTAGTCGAGCCAGCCGAGCTGGAGCTTGTTCCAGGCGCCGAGGTCGCCACCGCGCTCGCCGATGCCCTGGTCGTTCTTGCCGCCGAGCCGGCTCTGGGCCATCAGGGTCCAGTGCTCGTTGTTGTTGTCGCCGCCGTTGATGTTGTTGTAGTCGTCCGGCAGGCCGAGGTCGTGGCCGTACTCGTGGTAGAAGACGCTGCGGCCACCGTTCTCCGGCTGGATCGTGTAGTCGCGGATCCAGACGCCGGTGTTGCCGATCTGGGTGCCGCCGATCGGGAAGTTCGGCGGACCGACGCGGGAGGTGTTGTACGCCGACCAGCGGTGGCTCCAGATGGCGTCCTCACCCTGGTGCGGGTCACCGTCGGCCTGGTCGCCGCCGGAGTGGACGATCTGGAAGTGGTCGATGTAGCCGTCCGGCTCGTTGAAGTTGCCGTCGCCGTCGTAGTCGAACCGGTCCCACTGGTCGAACGACTGCATGTCGGCCTTGATCTGGGCGTCGGTGCGGCCCTTGGCCTTCTGGTCGGCGACCCACTGGTTGGCGGCGTCGCGGATCAGGTCCCAGGTGTTCGGGCAGACGTTGTCCGCGCAGACCGCCGGGTCGCCCGTCGGGTCGTCGTCGGCCTTCGGGTCGTCCGAGCGGCCGTACCGGGCGGCGTTGTACTTGACCTTCACCCAGTCGGTGACCTGCCCGTCGACCGTGTAGCGGCCGGACGACTGGGCCTCGTAGTACTGCTTGAGCGACTCGTCGCCCGGCTTGGTCCCGAAGTACAGCTGGCGGAAGTACTCCGGGCTGTAGTCGGGCTGCCAGACGGTGGAGTTGTCCACCGCCCGGTTGGGGGCCGGGATCTCGTTGTGCCGCGGACCGTCGAATCCGGTCGGGCCAGCGATGTCCGGGTTGGTGTCCTTGTCCGGGTAGGCCGGGTCGCGCTCGTCGCCGAACTCGGCGAGGATCACGAAGATCTTGTCGGTCCGTTCCCGGGCCAGCTCGACGTACTGGTCCTTCTTGCCCGCCTTGTTGCTGGCGGTCCGGGCGCCGGCCGCCGCCGCCGCGCCGCCGGCGGTCTCGCCGACCTTGACGACGGTGCTGCCGTTGATCTTCTGGGCCTTGGCCCGGCCGGACAGGACCTCGCTGAGGCCCTCCTGGCGGAGTGCCCGCCGCTTGTCCTCGAGCTTGTCCGGCAGATCGTGAGGGGCCTGCGGCTCGGCCGCCGCCGGAGCGGCAGCCGGCAGCTTCGGTGCCGGCGCGGCGCTGGCGGCCGTGCCCGCCACCAGTCCCGTTGCCGTCAGCGAAAGCCCGAGCAGACCCACTGCGACTTTGCGCACGTGGTACCTCCGGTGTGAGGGAACCGGCCCTACGGGGGTACGGGCCGGTGGAAGGTCCCACTTGTGGGACCACTGGTGAAGATAAACACTCCCGTGACGCGTGGGAAGACAGGCACGTCGATTTGTAGCAACTTTTTGATGGGAACGCTCCTCACCGTCACATCAGGATCGGTCGATCGGCTGGGTTGAGCTGGGGCGAAAGGTTTCGGGGTACGCGAAAGGGACCGGTGGCGTCGCCGCCACCGGCCCCTTTGTGTCTGGTGCTACCCGATCAGTTGGTGACCTTGACGACCATGTCGCTGGTCGGGGTGGTGCCCTGCTGCAGGATCTCGATCTTGGTGCCGGTGCCGGCGACCTTCACCGAGTTCCACGGGTTGTTGCTGTTCCAGTACTTGTTGACCCCGCTGTCGGTGAACACCGGGACCGGGTCGAGCCGAGGCACCGTGACCGCCACGTCGTTCCTGTGGAAGGTCTGCGCCGGCTTGGCGTAGAGGCTGAACGTGGCGTCGTAGCCGTTGCGCCGGTTGGTGATGTTGCCCTGGTTGCCGACCTGGATCTTGCCCGGCCGAACGTCGACCGGCAGGTTCAGGCCGTAGCCCGGGTGCTGCGACGTGTTGTTGTCGCCGTACGCGTAGTTCACGTACCAGACCAGCAGGCCGGGCTGGTTCGAGAAGCGCTCCACCCAGTTCGGACGGCTGGCGAACCCGTAGTTGTAGCCACCGGTCCGCAGCGTGTCGTCGTAACCGAAGTACGTCCGGTTCTCGGCGATGTAGAAGCGGGGGTAGCTGTCGGTCACGGAGCCGCCCATCCGGGTCCAGCCCTTGGCGGTCCACTCCGCGGCCAGGGTCTCCGCGTCGTCGGTCCAGGCGACCGAGCCGTTCTTGGTCAGCGAGACGTTGTCCAGGAACGGGCCGGCCAGGTGCACGCCGCCGTCGGTGGCATAGCGGTAGCGGAACGTCACGCTCTTGCCGGCGTACGCCGACAGGTCGTAGGTCAGGTCGACCCAGTTGCCGCTGGTGGAGCCGTCGACACCGGTCTCGCCGGCGTCGATCAGCGAGTTGTGCAGGGAGGACCAGGTGGCGCCACCGTCCGTCGACACCTCGGCGTAGAGGTAGTCGTAGTCCTCCTCGATGTCCCACTGGGCCTTCACCGTGATCGACGCGGAGGTCGTGCCGGTCAGGTCCAGGGTGCGGGTCAGCGTGGTGTTCAGGTCGTCCGCGCTGCCGCCCCACCACTCGTACGACCCGCCGAACGGCGTGTTGTAGTTCGTGGTCTGGGTCTGCGCGGGCAGGTTGACCACGACAGCCTGGGCCTTCGGCCCGTCGCTGTCACCGGCCGGGCCGAGCGTCACCTGGGTGCTGCCCTTGCCGTAGTCGACCGTGGTGTGGTTCAGCCAGCCCAGGAAGAGCTTCGACCACGGGTCCATGTAGCCCGGGGTCGAACCGATGTCGTTGGTGCCGTGGCTCAGCCACGAACCCGAGGACATCAGGCTCCAGAAGCCGACGCCGTTGTCGCCACCCGCGGTGTCGTACAGGTCCGGCAGACCGAGGTCGTGACCGTACTCGTGGGCGAAGACGCCGAGGCCGCCGTTCTCCGGCTCCGTGGTGTAGTCACGGATCCACATCCCGGTGTCGCCGATCTGCACACCACCCGCGAGGTTGCCGGACGGGCCGGCCTTGCCCTCGAGGTTGGGGAACGCCGCCCAGCGGTGCGACCAGATGGCGTCCTCGCCCTGGGCGCCGCCGCCGGCCTCCTCGCCCTCGCCGGCGTGCACCGCCTGGAAGTGGTCGATGTAGCCGTCGGGCTCGTTGAAGTTGCCGTCGCCGTCGAAGTCGTACCGGTCCCAGATGTCGAACTGGGCCAGGTAGTCCTTGATCTGCTGCGGCGTCTTGCCGGCCTTGACCTGGGTGTCGTACCAGGACGTGGCGGTGTCCTTGACGAAGTTCCAGTAGCCGTCGGCCTCGGAGATGGCGTTGCTGCCGTACCGGGCCTCGTTGTAGGGAACGGTGATCCAGTCGCTGACGTCACCGCTGACGGTGTACCGGCCGCCGGACTGCTTGAGGTAGAAGTCCCGGAACGACTCGCCCTCACCGTAGAACATGTCCATGTAGTGCTCGCGGTGGAAGTCCGAGCGCCACAGGGTGCTGTTGTCGTCGGTGGAGCTGCCGTCCCAGTTGCGGTCCGGCTCGGGGATCTGGTTGACCACCGGACCGGCAGCTCCACCGGTGCGGGGGTCGGTCTTGTCGCCGAAGTTGACCAGCATGGTGAAGATCGGATCGGTCTTCGGGGCCTGCTGGTACTCGACGAACAGGTCGTCCTTGACCTGGATGACCTTCGAGCCGTTGCGCGTCTGAAGCTTGGCCTTGCCCTTCAACAGGTCGGAGATCGCCTGCTTCTTGACCTCTCGCTGCTGATCCGCCTTGGGATCGGGCAGGTTGTCCTTGCCGTGCTTCGCCTTGTCGGCACCGGGGGTGGGCTCCGCCGCCGGGGCGGCGGACGCCGGCGCCGTGACGACACCGGCTGCCAGCAGCGCGGCCGCAGCCGAGGCCAGGCCCGCTGTGACTCGTCTCCTCAAAGGTCCTCCTCCTTTGTGGAACTGTTACATGACAGAGGCAGCCAAAGCCATCACTGTCATGTCATGCGTCACTCACAATGACAGGTGTTGGCATCGTTGTCACCGGTCAATCACCCGATGAACGGGCCTTCTTTCCCGGACAATTCCGGGCGAAAGCGCTCAGCCATTCGACGCCGATTCACATTACGTTTTGGCCACGATCACGTGGAGTGACGGCGATTATGAGGTCCCCAAAGAGGAGCGCAGAAGCCCGCGAAAGTGTCACACCGTCGCGGAGGAAAATTGCTAACGCGTAAGACGGACGGGGCCCGTCCGGAGCAGTGTGCTCCAGACGGGCCCCGTCGTGTGATTGCGACGCGCCCTCGGCGTGTCAGGTCACGGGGTTGCCGGGGTCACGTACACCGTGGCGTACGAGTTGTCCTTGGCGGCCCGCTTGATGGTGATCGAGACGCCGTACGCGACGCCCGCGTCACCGGGGTTGCCGGTGCCGAGCACGATCGCCCCGCCGCCGAGGGTGGCCCCGTAGTACGCCGTGGCCGGCGTGCCGTCGGGGTTGGTCACCCGGGTGGTGTACTTCGCGTTGCCCCGCGACGGGATGACGACCGAGGCGTCGTTGTCCCGGGCGTACGCGGAGCCGTTGCGGATCTCGATGCCCGGGTACCAGCCCTTGGCGTCGCTGAACGCCGACACCGGGGCCTGGGCCGCGAAGTTGGTGCAGTACTCGCTGTACGGCTCGTCGGCCGCCTCCAGGCACTCCTTGAACGGGTACGTCGGGTTCAGCGAGAAGGCCGCGTTGGACGACTGCGGGCGGCTGGGCAGGTTGTCCAGCACCGACGGGTCCTTGACGGCCGCCTCGCCCTGCCGGCGCAGCGGGTCGTTGTGCGAGTCGACGATCAGCAGCCCGCCCTTGGCCCCGTAGCTGGGCAGCGCGGTCATCTGCCCGGTGACGTGGTTGACGTCGCCGAGCTCGGTGTCCCGGTACCAGACGAGCATGCCCGGGGCGTTGTACGAGACCCGGTCGACCTTCCACGCCTCGTGCGAGTAGACCGTGTCGTACGTGTACTTCAGGCCCTTGTCGAAGCCGTCGAAGTTGCGCCACTCGGCCAGGTAGTAGTGCGACTTCACCTGGGTGCCCGAGTCGACGTGCCAGCCGGCGCCGGTGGTGTCGGTGAAGGTGCCGCCGGTCTGGGTCCAGCCGTTGGCGCCGCCCTCGACGTCGTCGCTCCAGGTGGTGGCGCCGCCGCCGGTGACCGAGAAGTCGTCGGCGAACCAGCCGCGCTCCACGAACGCCTCGTCGGTGGCGTACCGCAGCCGGACCTGGACGGTCTGCCCGGCGTACGCGGACAGGTCGACGTAGTCGTGGCGCCAGCCGCCCGTGCTGCCGGTCAGGCCGTACTTCTTGTTGCCGAAGTCGACCATCCGGCCGTTCGGGTCGGCGTACCCGTCGTTGGTGGTGACGAGCTTGCCGGTGGCGTCGTAGACCTTCTGCTCGGACCAGGTGGCGCCGCCGTTGGTGGAGACCTCCAGGAAGCCGTAGTCCCAGTCCGCCTCGATGACGTAGTTGTTCCACATCCAGAACTTCGCGTCCGCGGCGTTCGGGACGGTCACCGTCCGGCTCAGCTTGACGTCCGCCCAGTTCTGGTCGGCGCCGGAGTACCACATGTTGCTGCCGCTGTGCGGCTGCGCCAGGGTGATCACCTTGTCCGGCAGGTTGATCTTGATGCCGTCCTTGGTGCCGACCGGGGTGTTCGAGGTCTGGCCCAGCTGCACCGCGCGGGGGTCGTCACCCGGGTTGAGGGTCAGCGGGTCGGCCCAGCCGAGCACCCACTTGTCCCAGAGGCCCATGTGGGTCGGCATCGCCTGGAAGATCTCGCCGCTGTGCGACCCGGAGGCCATCAGGTCCCAGAAGTCGACGTCCGAGTCGGCGTTGCCGGAGGTGTCGTAGAGGTCCGGCAGACCGAGGTCGTGGCCGAACTCGTGGGCGAACACACCGACGCCGGCGTCCTCCGGCTGCACGATGTAGTTGGCCACCTTCTTGTTGGTGCCCGGGATGGTGTAGCCGCCGGCCACCGTCGAGGAGTGCGCCCAGACCGAGTAGACGCCCACGTCGCCGCCGCCGCGCGACTTGCCCTGGTTGGCGTGCACCAGCACCAGGTGGTCGATCACGCCGTCCGGCTCGTTGACGTTGCCGTCACCGTCGGCGTCGCCCTGGTCCTCGATGTCGTAGTCGGCCCACGGGAAGTTCGGGTCCATCTTGGCCAGCGCGTCCACCGCGTCGGTGGCTAGTCGGCCGGCGCCCTGCGGGTTGTCCGGGTGGCCGTTCATGGACTGCTCACGACCGGCGACCCAGTTGCCGTTCTCGTCCTTGAAGCAGCGCGAGGCCGCGTACCAGCCCTCCGAGTGCGGCACGGTGATCCACGGGCTGGCCTGCCCGTCCACCGTGTACGCGCCCTTGGACATCTCCAGGTACATGTTGTGCATGGTGCGCCCGGAGATGTCGACGCCCGGCTTCCCGTCCGGCCCGGTCAGGTCCTTGCGGACCCGCTCGGTGATGCCCTCCTTGGTGTAGAGCATCTTGTCGTAGTGCTCGGGCGAGAAGTCCGGCACCCACATCGAGTTGTTGTCCTCGTGCGGCAGGGTGGCCGGGTTGGCGATCTGGTTGTGCTTCGGGCCGTTCTGCACGGTGCCGGGGACACAGCTCCGGTCCTCGAAGACCGTCTTCGGCACCATCACGTTGGTGAAGTCGTCGTTCGCCTTGTCGTTGAACTCCACCAGCAGGGTCAGCAGCTTGGCGGTCTGGGTGCCCTTGGCCTGCTTGATCTGGCGGGGACTCTTCCCCGTCTTGATCGCCTTGGCCTCCAGCTTGGCCAGCTCGCGCGCGGCCTTCGGGTTGCCGCCGGCGAACTTGCGGTCGTAGGCCCGCGCCGCGTCGACCGGACTGGTGTAGACCCCGTCCTTCCCCTTCACCTCCTTGCCCGGCGTGCCCGGCTGGACCTCCGGCTCGGCGTAGTTGATGTAGTAGTCGTCCGCCCCGACCGTGGCCCGGGCACCACCGGACGTCTGGGCGGCCGCGCTGCCGGTCACGGTCAGCGACGCGGCGGCGAGGGCGATGGCGGGCAGCGCGACGAGTATGCGTCGGCGTGACCCGGATTGCGGAAATGTGTGCATGCCGCTCCGTTCTAGGGCATGGGAGGGGGAGCCGGCCGGTCGCGCGTCGTAGCGACGCCCGTCGAACCGGTCCGACGCGGCTGAACCTAACCGAAGAGGGGCCCCCGTCGACAGGGGGCGACATAGCCTCTGGCCGATCAGCCTGCCGAGCCTCCACCGAACTTCCGACAGATGTCTCAACAGAACGACGGTGGGTGGCGGCCCGTCCGGACCGCCACCCACCGTCAGGGGTACGTCTGCCGTCAGTCCTCGTCGGACTTGCCGGCCCCCATGCCCGAGGAGATCAGGTCCATCACCGAGGAGTCCTGGAGCGTGGTGACGTCGCCGAGCGACCGGTGCTCCGCGACGTCCCGCAGCAGCCGGCGCATGATCTTGCCGGAGCGGGTCTTCGGCAGCTCCGGCACCAGCATGATCTGACGCGGCTTGGCGATCGGGCCGAGCGTCTTGGCCACGTGGTTGCGCAGGTCGGCGATGAGCCGCTCGCCGGCCTCACCGGAGATCTCCGTGCTGCCGCGCGGGATGGCGAACGCGACGATCGCCTGGCCGGTCGTCGGGTCAGTCGCGCCGACCACCGCCGCCTCGGCCACCGACGGATGGCTGACCAGCGCCGACTCCACCTCCGTGGTGGAGATGTTGTGACCGGACACCAGCATCACGTCGTCGACCCGGCCGAGCAGCCAGATGTGCCCGTCGTCGTCCTTCTTCGCCCCGTCGCCGGCGAAGTAGACCCAGTCGTCCCCGTGGTTGGCGCCGGCCCCGAAGCGCGACCAGTAGGTCTCGATGAAGCGGTTGTCGTCGCCCCAGATGGTGCGCAGCATCGACGGCCACGGCTCGCGGAGCACGAGGTAGCCGCCACCGCCGTTCGGCACCGACTGGCCCTGGTCGTCCACCACGTCGGCGACGATGCCCGGCAGGGCGGTCATCGCCGAGCCGGGCTTGGCCTCGGTGACGCCCGGCAGCGGGGAGATCATGATCGCGCCGGTCTCGGTCTGCCACCAGGTGTCGACGACGGGCAGCTCGCCCCGGCCGACGTACTGCCGGTACCAGATCCACGCCTCCGGGTTGATCGGCTCACCGACGCTGCCCAGCAGGCGCAGCGAGGAGAGGTCGTAGCCGGCGGGGATGTCCTCGCCCCACTTCATCATGGTGCGGATCAGGGTCGGCGCGGTGTACAGGATGGTGACCTTGTACTTGTCGACGATCTCCCAGAACCGGCCCTTGTGCGGGGTGTCCGGGGTGCCCTCGTACATGACCTGGGTGGCGCCGTTGGAGAGCGGGCCGTAGACGATGTAGGAGTGCCCGGTGACCCAGCCGATGTCGGCGGTGCACCAGTAGACGTCCGTCTCCGGCTTGAGGTCGAAGACCGCGTGCGTGGTGTACGACGCCTGGGTCAGGTAGCCGCCGGTGGTGTGCAGAATGCCCTTGGGCCGGGCCGTGGTGCCGCTGGTGTAGAGGATGTACAGCGGGTGCTCGGCGTCGAACGGCTGCGCGGCGTGCTCCGGCGAGGCGGTCTCCACCGTCTCGTGCCACCAGTGGTCCTTCGCCGACCAGGCGACCTCCTCGCCGGTGCGGCGGACGACCAGCACGTGCTCCACCGACGGGCAGTTCGCCACCGCCTCGTCGACAGTCGGCTTGAGCGCGGACGGCTTGCCGCGGCGGAAGCCACCGTCCGCGGTGATCACCACCTTGGCGCTGGCGTCCTGGATCCGGTTGGTCAGCGCGTCGGCCGAGAAGCCGCCGAAGACCACGCTGTGCGTGGCGCCGATCCGGGCGCAGGCGAGCATCGCCACCGCGGCCTCGGGGATCATCGGCAGGTAGATCGCCACCCGGTCGCCGGCCGTGACGCCCAGCTCGGTCAGCGCGTTCGCCGCCTGGCAGGTGAGCTTGTGCAGGTCCGCGTAGGTGACGGTGCGGGTGTCACCCGGCTCGCCCTCCCAGTGGATCGCCACCTTGTCGCCGCGACCGGCCGCCACGTGCCGATCCAGGCAGTTGTACGCCACGTTGAGCTGACCGCCGACGAACCACTTCGCGAACGGCGCGTTCGACCAGTCGAGCACATGGTCCCAATGCCGGGCCCAGTGCAGCCGCCCGGCCTGGCGCTCCCAGAAGGCGAGCCGGTCCTCGGCCGCCTCGCCGTACGCGTCCGCGGTCACGTTGGCGTTCGCGGCGAGCTCGGCCGGCGGCGGGAACTGGCGCGTCTCGTTCAGCAAGTTGGCCAATGCCTCGCTCATGCGGTGACTCCTTCATCGCGTGACCTGCGTCTCCTACCCGGGAGAGGTTAGTCCCGGCGCACCCCCCGCCGCGACCGCCCGGTCACCCGCCACGCGCCCAATGGCCCTTCGGGCGCGCCGAGCAGTCGAGGAGAGTGGTTCGCGTCGCTTCCCGGCGGCTGGCGATCCGGCGGGGTGCGGGGATCGCTAGCGTGGCGGGGTGACCACCGACCCGCTCGCCCCGCTGCTTGCGCTCGCCGACATCGCGCCCGCCGTCGAGCGGGCCCGTGACCGGGTCGACCAGGCCCACCGGCACCGCGCGCTGCGCCGCCAGGGCGGTCAGGTCGCCGCCGAGGTCAGCCTCCGCTCGGCCGTGGCCAGCGCCGCGCTGGAGGGCCGGGTGCACGACCGCGAGGAGGTACGCGCGGGCACGGTCACCGACCCGCTGCTCCAGGGCGCGCTGCGGGTGGCCGGGGCGCTGCCCGGACTGAGCGACCTCTGGCCGAAGGCACCGCGCCAGGCCCTCGCCCGGCTGCACGTGCTCGCGGCCCGCGACGTGGTGGCCGAGGCCGAGCTGGGCCGCCCGGTGGCCGACCCGGTGGTGGCGGCCCGCCTCGACGGGCTGGCCGGGCTGGTGGCCGGGGGCACGAAGGTGCCGCCGCTGGTGCTGGCCGCCGTGGTGCACGGCGAGCTGCTGAACCTGCGCCCCTTCGCCGGCCCGTCCGGGGTCGTGGCGCGGGCCGCCGCCCGACTGGTATTGATCTCCACCGGGTTCGACCCGCGTGGGCTGGTCGCCGTCGACGTCGGCCACCGGGAGCGGGAGCCCGAGTACGTCGGTGCGGCCGGCGCCTTCGCCACCGGCACCCCCGACGGGCTGCGCTCCTGGCTGCGCCACTACATGGCCGCCGTGGAGGTCGGCGCGGAGCAGCTCACGCTCATCGGCGACGAGATCCTCGCCGCCTCCTGAACTGCCGCGCTGCTCGGCGCGGCCTCAGCCGGTGGGGGTGCTGGCGGCGCGGGTGCGGCGGTGCCGGCCGTACCAGGCGATGCCGATGGCCACGCCGACGCCCACGCCCAGGGCCGCCGCGGCGACCGGCACGGCGGGGCGCTCCCGCAGCCGCCGGCCCAGCGGCACCGGGTGCCGGAACTCCAGCACCGGCCACGAGTTCTCCACGGCCAGCCTGCGCAGCGCCCGGTCCGGGTTGACCGCGGTCGGGTGCCCCACGCACTCCAGCAGCGGGCGGTCGCTGTACGAGTCGGAGTAGGCGTAGGAGTCGGCGAGGTCGTAGCCACGTTCGAGGGCCAGTTCGCCGACGGCGTCGACCTTGCGCGGGCCGGCCGCGTAGAACTCGACCTCGCCGCTGTAGCGGCCCTCCGCCACCGCCATCCGGGTGGCGATCACGTCCGTTACCCCGAGCAACTCGCCGATGGGGCGGACCATCTCCTCGCCCGACGCGGAGACCAGCACCACGTCCCGGCCGGCGGCCTGGTGCTCCTCGATGAGGGCGGCGGCCTCGGCGTACACGTAGGGGTTGATCAGCTCGTGCAGCGTCTCCGCGACGATCTGGCGGACCTGTTCCACCGGCCAGCCCTTGCAGAGCGTGGCGAGGTAGTCCCGGGTCCGGGCCATGGTCTGCTCGTCGGTGCCGCCCAGCCGGAACATCAGCTGCGCGTACGCCGACTTGACCACGTCACGGCGAGTGATCAGCCCGTCCCGGTAGAACGGCCGACCGAACGCCAGTGCGCTCGACTTGGCGATGACGGTCTTGTCGAGATCGAAGAAAGCGGCACTCCGGCCCACGGCGCGAAAGTCTAGCCCGACGGGGCGCGGTCGGCTGGTCCCCCGGGGGCTCCCGGAGCCGACCGGTCCGGCAGGCGCACTCGTGAGAGTGACGGCTGTCACACCTGTGGGCCACAAATTAGCGTTGCGTGGAGTGAACACCACTCGACGTATAAGGGTCCATTGCGGCATGCTTGTGCTCGCGACGAGAGTTCACGTCCCGTCGACCGCGAAGAACATGGACCCTCGGCGGTTGCACCCCCCGTGACCGCTGAGTGGGTTCGGCTCGACCCCCCCGGAGCCGAACCTCACGACGACCCCCGTCTCCCCCCGACGGGGGTCGTCCCTTTCCGGCGAATGATCGGGTTCGGACAACGTGTTCCGAGGGACGGCCGGTGGCTCTGGGTCGGCCATAGCAGATCGACTCGGTGGCCGGGGGCTGTCCACAGCCGCCCCCGTCGTCCACAGCGCCGCCCGGCCGGGCACCGGTGCGCCGATCCCGCCGGCAGGCTGCTCCGCGGCACGTCCGAGTCCGACCGCTGGAGGCCGCCATGCCGCCCCGTACCCCGCTGCCGCCGTACCGTCGGCTGCCCCTGCTCGTCACCGCCGACGGCGACCTCCTCGACGAACTGCTGCGGCTCGCCGCGGCGGGCGGCACCGAGGTCGAGCTGGCCGCCGATCCCGCCGCCGCCCGGGCCCGCTGGACGCCGGCGCCGCTGGTGCTGGTCGGTGCCGACCAGGCACAGGCGTGCCTGCGCGCCACCCTGCCCGCAGCCGAGCCCTGGCTGGTCGACCGGTTCGCCGAGTGTGCCGACGAACTGCCCGGCGGCGGCCCGGCCCGCGTCGTGGCGGTGCTCGGCGGGCGGGGCGGTGCCGGCGCCAGCGTGCTGGCCGGGGGCCTCGCCGTCACGGCGGCCCGGGCCCGGCTGCGCACCCTGCTGGTGGACGCCGACCCGCTCGGGGGCGGCCTCGACCTCGTGCTCGGCTGGGAGCAGCTCGAAGGGCTGCGCTGGCCCGGGCTCACCGGCACCGACGGCCGGGTGGACCCGCCGTCGCTGGTCCGCGCTCTGCCCAGCCGGGGCGACCTGGTCGTTCTCTCCTGGGACCGGGGCGCGCTGCGGCACCTACCGGCCGAGGCGATGGCGGCCACCGTCGACGCCGCCCGCCGAGGCCGGGACGTGGTCGTTCTCGACCTGCCCCGGCACCTGGACGACGCGGCCGTGGTGGCCCTCCAGGCGGCCGACCGGGCACTGATCGTCGTACCGGCCGAGCTGCGGGCCACCGCCGCCGCGGCCCGGGTCGTCGCCGTGGCCGCCCCGCACTGCGCCGACCTGGCGGTGATCGTGCGGGGTCCCGCACCGGGCCGGCTCCGGGCCGGCGAGGTG